>NZ_KV786099.1:0-1875 GCF_001806835.1 Brevibacterium sp. HMSC24B04
GCTCAACCCTTAGCCCGACCGGCACCTCCGCCTCAGCCCGTCCCTTCAGTCCAGCCCTCAACCCGGCCCACCTCAACCCCTCAGCCCGACCGGCACCTCCGCCGCTTCGTTCCTGCTGCCAACCTGGATTTACGCTTTAATGCGGATTTGCGCTCTAATGTGGCGCATTAGCGCGTGAGGTTGCATTTAAGCGTGAGTTTGGCGTTGTTGGGCGCGTGAAGTGTGCCCGGTGTCGGCTCATCCGCGCGGCCCAGCCCGATCCTTCAGCCGAGCTCAGCCTTCAGCCCGACCGGCGCCTCCGCCTCGTCCGTTCCTGCTGCCTACCTGGATTTACGCTTTAATGCGGATTTGCGCTTTAATGCGGCGCATTAGCGCGTGAGGTTGCATTTAAGCGTGAGGTTGGCGTTGTTGGGCGCGTGAGGTTGGCGTTGTGGGATGCCCGCGCCCCCGCCAAAAAAGTTATCCACAGATTGCGAATGCCTCTTGTGGAAACGGTGCTGTTCCGGTGACATAAAAGGATGCATAGCGTATTCACCAACAACATGGCAGCGACCTGCGGCATCCAGATGGGAGAGCTGAGGTCAGCTGCCTCGTGCTGCGTCGAGCGATTGCATCGAGGGATGTACGCGGTCGTGAAGCTGTGCTCGAGACACCCGCTTTTTACACAACTCGCAGATCAGACGATGGTCGATTTGTTCGCCCGCGCGGATGCACAGAAGCGCAACCCTGCATGGCGAAAGGCGCAAACAAACCTCCACACGGCGAAAGCCGAACTCATTGCTGAGTCAGCACACCCGGACGATGTGCTCAGCCATTCCACCGCAGCCCTGCTGCACGGCCTGCCGATCAAAGCGGTGCCTGAAGCAGTTGAAATGATCAACCCCAACCTGTCGCGCGCAGGAGCCACTTTTCGTAGGCGGTATCGGCAGATCGGCGAAAGTGAAATCGACGACTGGCGCGGTTTTGCCATAACCAATCCCGTCCGAACCGCAGTAGACCTGGCCGCAGATGAATCCATCGAATACGGCACAGCAGTCCTCGATGCGATCTTGCGCGAGGCACCTCTTCAGCGCGAACAGCTGCTTGCCCAGGCTCACGAAATCGCTGAAGCCTACGGCCGTCGGGCAGGATGCGCGCGTGTGCGCAGCGCCCTGAGCTTCGCCAACGGACTTGCTGAGTCCTACGGCGAAAGCGTGTGCATGGTGAAGCTGCGCATGCTTGGGATCGACAACCTTGAACAGCAAGTCGAAATCTTCGACGAAGACGGAATCTTCGTTGCCCGCGTTGACGGACTTGTTCGGGATAAGCGCATCATCATCGAGTTCGACGGCGCCGTGAAATACCTATCCACAGCCGACGGCGGCTTCAATGGCGAAGGCGACCAACTCCTGCGTGAAAAAGAACGCGAACATCAACTGCATCGGCTGGGCTACACGGTCGTGCGGATTATGTGGAATGACCTGTTGGGCCTCGACCGACTGCGCGCCCGACTCAAAGCGCTCGGCATTCTTTCCTGAGCCCACGCCGGACACGCGGGCAATCTGTGTACTGGTGAGCACCACCTCGTGCGCGGCAGCGGGGCTGGTTTTGCGCGCAAGTGCAGATTCACGCTTTAATGCGGCGCATTTGCGCGTGAGGTTGCATTTAAGCGTGAGTTTGGCGTTGTGGGGTGTGCGAAGGGTGCCAGTGCTGATCCGCACCGCCAGCGGGGCTGGTTTTGCGCGCAAGTGCAGATTCACGCTTTAATGCGGCGCATTTGCGCGTGAGGTTGCATTTAAGCGTGAGTTTGGCGTTGTGGGGTGTGCGAAGGGTGCCAGTGCTGACCCGCATCGCCAGCGGGGCTGGTTTTGCGCGCAGATGCAGATTCACGCTTTA
>NZ_KV786099.1:1895-13848 GCF_001806835.1 Brevibacterium sp. HMSC24B04
GCGCATTTGCGCGTGAGGTTGCATTAAAGCGTGAATCTGGCCTGTCGGCTAAGCGGGCGGGGCTAAGTATCAGCCGCGGCGGCGAGCCAAAGCGCGCAGGCCGAAGCCTCCGCCGATGAACACAGCGGCCGCAGCAAGTGCCGCAGCGATGCTCACACCCGTGCGCGGCAGAGCCCCGCCCTTCGAGGAGGGCGCCTTCGCCTCGGGGCCGGCCTTGTCGCCGGCCTTGTCAGTCGGCTCGTCGCCGGCTTCATCTGCGCCGTCATCAGAGCCAGCATCACCAGAGTCTCCCGAGGTGCCGCCCTCCTGGCCGCCGTCTTCAGAGCCGCCCGTGGGGTCATCGGAGGGGCCGTCAGCGTTGTCATCGCCCGGCTCTTCCTCTGCAGGAGGCGCATCTTCGCCGAAGACCTTGCCCAAGCGCAGGAACACAGTTTCACCGGTTGCGTCATCGAGAGCGTCGTTGTCGGTGACGGCGTAGGCCTCGCCGTCAGCCGCGATGGTGAAGCCTTCCAGCTTTTCCTGCGTCCAGCCGTTGAGCGCCTGCAGCTTCGGCAGAACATCAACCGCAACAGCCTTCTTGACCTTCTGCGGCTTTGCGCCTTCCTCTGCAGCGCCGGCCGCGCCACCCGAACCCGAGCCGTCGGCACCCGGAGCGGTGCCGCTGCCGGCGATTGGCGCCTCGTCAGCCGAATCAGCCTCAACTGCACCGCCCGCCTCAGCACCATCAGGCAGTGTGACCTTCATGATGCGCTTAATCGCAGCGTTCGGGCCGTTCTGCTTGTCGCGTTCGATCACGGCGAGGGTGTTCTTGTCGACCACGGTGAGTTCGGACAGACCGATCCAGTCGCCGTCCTTGTCAGTGGAGTCGAGTTCGTAGGAGAACCACTCCCAGGTCTTGTCGGTGGTGCTGTAACGGCCGATGCGCACAGTGTTGTCGCCCTCGAGCCCTTCGAGAGGCTTGGCTTCGGGGTCTTTCCACAGGGGACGCTGGATTGCGGCGTAGACGTATTCGCCGCCCTTGCCGTCGTCAATTGCGTCAACGCCCTCAAGCCCCCACTTGCCGACGTGCTTGGCAACATCGTCCGGCAGGCCGATGGTCTCTTCGATGTTGAGCTCGCCGTCCGTGCGGTGAATCGCATTCTTGTCACCGGTCTTGCCTTCTGAGGCAATCCAGAAGCCGCCGTCTTCACGTGCGGAAATGCCCTCAATGTCGAGGCCCTCGGCAGGCTTGCCGTCCTGCATGACGGAACGAGCGTCAGTGATGCGGGCGGGTGCGTTCTTGTCGCTGACATCGACCGTGTACACGCGGCCTTCGGCCAGCGCGGAGTCCGATGCGGCGTACAGGGTCTTCGCGTCAGTCGGGTGGGCGGTCAGAGCGCCCAGAGCGCTGAAGCCCAGTTCGGACTTATCCGCCACGATTGACGGCTGCGGGTCCTTCTTTTCCGACAGCTGGTAGACATTGACGGCCGAACGCACGCCGTTCTTGGCTTCGTCGACCTCGCTGGAGACCAGCAGCATGTTGCGGTTTTCAACCGGCAGGATGCCCTCCGGACCGTTGGTGGTGAACAGCAGCTGCACGAATTCGGGCTCGGCAGGGTTGTCGACGTTGTACACGGCCACGAAGTTCGAACGCTCCGAACCGACGAAGGCGTAGCGGGTGCCGTTCATGGTGGCCGTTGCAATGCCCTCGATTTCCGGGCCCTTCTTTTCGGCGCGCTTGTTGTTGTGCAGGCCGTAGCGGTTGGCGATGTCCTCAATCGACGAACCCGCATCCCACACGACCTTGCCGCTGCTGTCGAAAACCGACCATCCGCGGCTGCCGCCCTTCCAGTCGCCTTCATTGGCGGTGGCCAGGTGCTCATCGTCAATCCAAGCAATCGCATCGGGCTCACGCGGCACGCTCTTCAGCGAGTCCGTGGGCTTGATGAGCTTGTCCTTCTTAGCGTCGACGTTCTCAAGGTCAACGCTGCCGGTGCTGAAAACACTCGTAATTTCGTTGGTGTTCAGGTCGATGATCGCCACACCGTTGTTTTCCTGCAACGTGACGGCCAGCTGGTTGCGGCTGTTGATCGACACGTACTCAGGTTCGAGGTCCTCAGGAGTGTCAAGGCCAGCCTCGGCGACCTTGGGCAGGGGAGTGCCGTCCTCATTGTGGAAGCGAACAGGTTCGGGCTTCCAATCCGCGGCGGGGTCGCCTTCGAGCTTGATCGTCTGGATGAAGCCGGCAGGCTGCTGGGGGAGCCCGCCGTCGCCCTTGTCTTCGTCACGTTCGTTTTCAATCGCAATTGCGGCGCGCTTGCCGTCGGGGCTGATGGCAATCGAGTCGGGCTGGCCGCCCAGATCGTAGGAGCCGACCTTTTTGTGGTCGCTCAGCTTGATGAGGTCAACGCGGCCCTTGGGGTTTTCGTAGTCCTTGCCGGTTTCGCTGATGACGACGAGCACGTATTCGCCGACAACCGCGACAGACGTCGGTTCGTCGTCCGCGTTGCCAAGGGTTGCGAGGCTGACAGTGCCGAGTCCCTTCGGCTTGCCGGGGTCGCTGACATCGAGGAATCCGATGCGCTTGCCCGCAGCGTCGGTGTAGACCATCGTCTTGCCGTCTTCGGAGATGTCGGAAATCTCGGCAACGGTTTCGTCTGCGATGTCGACGCCGTCAGGGCGGTTTTCGTAGACGGGGTAGGTCGCGGTCCGGGCGAACGAGGCGCCGGAAGCGGCCGTCTGCGCGTTTGCCGGGGTCGTGTCTCCGGATGCGCTGAGAACAGCGGGGGTGATGCCGACGCCGGCGACCAAACCGGCGGCGAGTACTGCGGGGGCAAGACGAGTGAACTTCACGGGTCAACTTTCTGCAGGCCGAAATCGAACCTATTCACCGTCGTACTCGCTGGTGAACTCACCGTTTCACTGAGAGTAAAACTGCGTGAACGGGCTGGGCGGGGGAGTGCGGAGCGGCGGGCCGTTCTCACGCTTTAATGCAACTTCACGCGCTGATGCGCTGCATTAAAGCGCAAATCTGCATTAGCGCGTGGATTCGAGCTGGCTGACCGAGTTGTACGCGCCGGCCGCCTCAATTTCCTCGGCTGAAAACTCCGACGGCTCAAGGTCATAGCCACGCGCATACTCCGCCAGAAAGGCCTGCTCGACCGCATCGACAGTGACGTCCGGATGGACTTCGCTGATCGACCCGCCGGTCGCGGGGTCCCAGTCGACCCCGAGTGCCGCCTCGACATCCGTCAGCACGGAGCGGATGGGGGCCGGGTCGGTGATGATGACCGACGATGAGAACAGCCACCCCGTCTTCGTCACCCGCTGTGCCGTGCCGATTGCCTTAATCTTTCCGGCGACGTTGACACTGTGCTCGCCGGGACAGTACTCGCCGGGGATCTCCCCGAGCCGCGCGTCGATCCCCACCGACTGCAGGGCGCGGACGTACATGTCACCGAACGAGGTGAAGCGCGCCTGGGTGCCCGTGAACATCTGGTCTGCGGGCTCCACGTGGTCGATCACGAGGCTGCCGTGATGGTAGGCCGCAACTCGTCCGCCGAGTGTGCGCAGCAGGGGAGTGAACCCGGCTTCGCGCGCCTTGCCGACCGCGTCGTCGAACCCTGCGAGGAACCGGTCACGCCCGCCGAACACAACGGTCGACTCGGGCCGGTAGATGCGCAGTGCACCGGGCCTGCGCCCCGCACGCACCGAGTCGAGGAGCACGCGAGCCAGGGACAGCGTGGTCAGCGGGTCGTCGTGACCTCGGGGCAGAAAATGGAGTGTCGACACGAAAACACTGTAGCGGGACGCTTTCGAACGGTGTGTGTTCAGCGTCGTGTCAGAGGGTCAACGTAGGCTGGGTTTGTCAGGACACAGGAGGTCATCAGATGAGCAATGACAAGAGGCTTTCGGCCAAGCAGCCCTTCGGCGGCCCGAACGCAGACACCTCTGACCGGATTGCGGCCATCACCCCGCAGCGCGGTGTCATCGGGCATGCGGTTCTTGAAGCCGCGACGTGGCTGGCCGTGATGTCCTCTGTCCTGCTGACGTATTCTCTGGCCGGTGTCGTGGGCTTTGCATCTTCGGCCCGCGGGGGCGCGCTCGCAGCCGTTGTGCAGCGCGAAGCTGACGGCGACTTCAACCGCAATTTCGCCAATCCTGCGTACTTGGCGGTCATCGTGCTTTTGGGCATTGGAAGTTTCCTGCCGCTCAAGCGGGTCCGCTCGATGGAGTTTTCGCAGCGCACTCTGATTCTGACCATCACGTCCGTGCTGACGGGCATCACCCTTATTGTCTTCGGCGTGTACTCAACTGTGTGGATGGGTGCGATTGCTGCGCTGTTCCTCGGTGCGCTCATTTCTCTGCAGGTCATTCACACCCCGGAACTGCACACCAAGCCCTGGCGTGCGGGCACCGTGTCTGCAGTGATCTTCTTCTTCATCGGCGCGGTCGCCCAGATTCGGGCGGGCATCGGCGCCGGCATGCCCGCCGTGCCATGGACGGTCTTCGCATCCGGCATTGTCATCATCCTGGCCGGCGTGCTCATCATCGTTTCGCCGTTGCAGCGCTCCCGCATTCCCTCCACCGGGGCGTTCCCGCTGACCCGTGCGCTGCGACAGGCTCGCGCCCACGTAGATGTGGGCACCCCGTGGCCGGTGTACGCGCTGTTCGGCGTGATCGGCTCAATCTTCGTGGTGATCGTCCCTACCGCATCTGACGAATCGTTCGGCATCATGAGCCTCGGGCTCATGGTCTGTGCTGTGCTTGTCGGCTGGGCTGCCGGGTACGAGGCGGGGCCGACTTTCGCTCCCGGCATGACCCGGCCAAGGCTCACCGCCTTTTCGCTTATCGGTGCGGGCATCCTCGCCATCCTCGGCGGCATGGTCCACGAAGTCTCCGGCACCGCGCTTCTGTTCGCCGCGGCTGCCTTCGCCGTCGGAGTGGGCGTGCGAGCACAGGATTACCAGGTGTCGCGGCGCATCGGCTTGGGCATCGGTGCCATCATCACACTGCTCATCCTCAGCCTGGACGCACGCTTCACAGTTGTGCTCAGCGAAGCCTCAACCTGGAACATCACAGGCTCTGCAGTCGCAGTGTCCAGTGTCGGACTCCTGGCCACCGTCGGCGGCATCATCGCGCTGTTCCTGTTCTCACCCACCGGTATTCACGGCATCGGCGTCGACATCGTCCACGCGTTCCGCACGCGGACAGCAGACGGGCAACCGGGTCAGTCTGCCGGTTCTGCAGGCGCGCACGGCCCCAAACAGCCGCACGCACCGGCCGCACCTGCTGGGCACGGTGGGCAGGCGGCTCAGTCCGGTGGCGGCCTGCAGACGCCCTCCGTGCGGACTGCGCAGAGCGGTTTCTTCATCGCGGTCGAAGGTCCCGACGGTTCGGGCAAGACAACGCAGATCGACTTCATCCGCAAGCACTTGGCCGACCGCGGCCTGCACAATGTCGAAACCACCCGCGAACCCGGCGGCACCGACAAGGGCAAGCAGATCCGCGCCGCAATTCTCGACGGCCAGGGAGTCACCCCGAAGTCCGAGGCGCTGCTGTACGCCGCCGACAGGTCACACCACGTGGCCTCGCTGATCGACCCCACCCTGAGGTCCGGCGGAGTCGTCGTCACCGACCGCTACATCGACTCCTCGCTTGCCTACCAGGCGGCCGGCCGCGAACTTGCAGAAGAAGACATCTTCGCCCTGTCCGCGTGGGGAACTGATGGGCTCATGCCCAATCTCACACTGCTGTTGGACATTTCCCCAGAAGCCTCCGCACAGCGCACATCACAGCGCGGCAATGAAAATCACCTGGACAAACAGTCCGCAGAGTTCCGTGGCCGAGTGCGCGCACGTTTCCTGTCTCTTGCGGAAGAAAACCCGCACCGCTACGTGGTCATCAACGCCGATCAGCCCGCACAGAAGGTCTCTGAGGACATCGCCGCGGCTCTCGATGCGGCACTTGATGCTGCGGGCCTGGGCCGCAGGCCGCAGGCGCAGCAGCCGGGCTCGCAAACGCAGCGACGCTCCTCAGCGGATCTGCTGACATCGGACGATCCCGATGCCACACAGGCCATGCCTTCGCTCGAAGCTGAGAATGTTCCTGCCGAATCAGAGCAGCGCTCACAGGGCGCGTCTGGCCAGTCAGCTGCGGCGCAGGGTCCGGCGGTTTCGCAGATGCCCGTCGTGAAACCGGCAGAAGAACAGCAGAAGGCAGCTGACGGATCGCAGGAAGCAAGCGAAGGCCAGAAGCCAGCTGACGTTCAGTCGAAACCCGCGAAGGAACAGCAGGAGTCCGCTGAACCGGAACACGTCGAAACCGCTGCGGGCAGTGCTGAAAGCGCTGACACTGCCGCAGACTCTGACAGCAGTGTTCCGCCGAAGCCGGAAGCGAAACCTGCTCCCGTGCCGGAAGCTGACACGATCCTTCCGGACACACCGTCTGTGAGCGCTGACGACGATGCCGCAACTCGCATCCTGCCGTCCCAGCCGGAACAAAGCGCTGAAAAGCTGCGCAAACAGGCGGAAATCGAGCGTCAGGCGCGTGAACGTCTACGTCAGGCCCGCAGGGGCAAACGGTGAGTGTGTGGGACGACCTCGTCGGCCAAGAAGCAGCCATCAGCGAACTGTCCGCTGCTGCTGCCGGCCAGGGGATGACACACGCGTGGCTCATCACCGGCCCACCCGGTTCGGGCCGATCAAATGCGGCCCGGGCCTTCGCCGCCGCGCTGCTCACTGAGGACCACGGCGCAAGCCTCAGCCCGGAGGCTCAGCGAGCCCTGTCCGGCACGCACGAATCGATGACAATGCTGCGCACCCAAAAATCCGTCATTTCGATTGACGAAGTGCGCCAGCTGGTCAGCACCTCGCAAAGCTCACCGGTCAACGCCGATTGGCGCGTCATCATCATCGAAGACGCTGACCGTATGGCTGAGCGCACCTCCAACGTACTGCTCAAAGCCATCGAAGAACCACCGCCGACCACGGTGTGGATCCTCTGCGCGCCCAGCCCCGAAGACGTCCTGACCACCATCCGGTCGCGCTGCCGGACCGTGGGCCTGCGCATCCCTCCGGCAGAAGCCGTCGCCCAGCTGCTGGTCAACCGCGACGGCGTCGACCCCGAGCGAGCCAAATGGGCTGCTGCCGCCGCCCAAAACCACATCGGACGGGCCAAACATCTGGCACTTGACGACGATGCGGCGCAGGCTCGCCGCCGAATCCTCGAAATCCCTCAGCGGCTCACATCCGTCGGCGCCACAGTGCGACTGGCGGGGCGAACAGTCGAAGCTGCATCCGAACGTGCCGAAGAGCGCACAAAAGCCCGTTCTGAGAAAGAACGCGCCGAACTGCTCGAAACCTTGGGAGTCGAACCCGGCAAAGCAGTGCCGCCAGCTCTGCGCCCGCAGGTAAAGAAATTAGAAGAAGAACAGAAGCGTCGAGCAGTTCGCGCACGGGCTGACGAACTCGACTCGATCATGCTGGAACTTCTTTCGCTGTACCGCGATGTTCTGCTGACCCAGCTGGGCAGCGGCGACACACTCATCAACATCAGCGAAGCCGAACTCATCCGCGAAATCGCTGCACAAGACGACGCCACAACTACGCTCAAGCGCATCAACGTGCTTGAACTGGCCCGCGAACGCCTGCAGACCAACACCGCACCCCTGCTGATCGTCGAAGCCGCGTTCATCGGACTGGCCAACCCCTGGCTGGAAACTCACACGACGCGCTGAGTCTGTGGGCTGAGTCCGCGCGCTCGGGAGCAGAACGCAGGAACGGCGCTGCCAGCAAACGGAGCACCGTGTTGCAGCCCGCAACACATCACCTCAGCGAGCGGGCAGCCTCCACAAGCCCGCGAAGTCCCGTGTGCAGTTCACTCTCCGGCCCGCCGAAGCCAACAACGATCCCATCCGGCAGTCCACCGTCATCCACACCGTCAGGCAGCTGTCCAGCCCAGTACTCCGACAGCGGCTGCACCCGAACCCCGTGCGATTGAGCCGCGGCAACCAGCTCAGCTTCCGGCAGATCGACCGTGACAACAGCGGCGAGGCCGCCCGGCACCTCGTCAACATGGAATCCGGGAACCCGCCCCAGCACCGTCCGCACAACATCCAACTTGATCCGATGCTGTGCGCGCACCGCCGCCGCGTGACGTTCCAAACCACCCGACTCAATGAGTCCAGCCACTGCCCGCTGCAGAATCCGGCTCACCGGCGCACCCAGCTGTGCGCGCAGAACCGCAAGATCATCGATCCACTCCACCGGCACGTGCAGGTGGCCCAAAGCAATACCGGGGCTGATGAGCGACGCCAATGATGACAGCAGAACGACCGGTGCGCGCTCCGAAACCGCAAGCCCAGCCAAAGTCGGCAAAGGCGCTGCGTCCCATCGGAACTCGGCGGTGTGATCATCCTCGATCACGGCGAACCCATGTGCTTCGGCTGCAGCCAATACCGCCAGGCGCCTGGCCAGCGGCAGCGAACCGCCCAGCGGGTACTGGTGCGACGGCGTCACAATGAGAGCGTCCAGACCATCTGGGATCTGCTCGGGAACCAGCCCGTGATCGTCAACGGGCACAGGAATCAGCCGGTGCCCCAAAGCCTCGACAGCTCGTCGCAGGCCCGGATACCCGGGGGACTCAATGCCGATGTTCAGCACTGGCCGTCCAACTGACACTGCCGACCCGGTCGCGTCTCCACCTCGTCCCATTCGGTGCTGCAGACAGTCCAGAACCAGGCGAAGGCCGTCGCGAGCACCCGCGGTGACGACAACTCGCTCGGCAGAGGCGGGCATACCGCGCACACGTCGCAGCCGGTCGGCAAAAGCGACTCGCAGTTCGGCAAGACCCAGTGGTTCTGAGCTCCCCTCCCGGAAGTCTTCTTCGGCTTCACGCGCGGCCGACCGCCAGGCCGCCCGCCACGTGGGCGACACCACCCCAGAGCCGTCCACACGGGAGGGCAGGAGGCTGATCGGCGAGGTGGAGCTCGCTCCTGCGCTGCCACGGCTGCTCCGGCAGGCCGCGTCGACCAGGCCGTTCGCACGGAACTCGTCGGCCGCTGCGTCTTCACTCTCACTTTCGCGGGATGTCCGAGGTGCCTGCCCGCGGTTGTGCAGCTTGGTTGGGGTCGGCGGGTGCTCGGCTGCCGCTGGGCGTGGGACCGCGGCGAGGTCGGGGCTGACGATCGTGCCAGAGCCTTCTGCCGACACAATGCACCCTTCGGCGGTCAGCTGTTCGTAGGCGGCGACAACCGTGCCGCGCGATACTCCTGCTAAGCGGGCGAGGCTGCGGGTTGACGGCAGTTCGGTGCCGGGAACGAGAGTCCCGGTTTCAATCAGGGAGCGCAGCTGACCGGCGATCTGCACGGGAAGCGAAACGCTTGTGCTGCGATCAACGGACACAGGCAGCGTCACTGGGCGAGGGGTGCGGGCCATGCTCAGACAGTAGCTGACCGCCGGATAAGTGGTCTAATGCTGGGATGTAGAACTGGACCTGGCTTTGATCCGCTTTGCGGGCCACGATGGGCGAAGTCACATCAGATGGCCGCCCCGGCACAGTGCCGCAAATGTCGCAGGCACCGCACGCCCAAGCGGCCGAAGCCCGAAAGGATTTCCCATGGCAGCACCCGGACATCAGACAGCCGCTCAGTCGAGCATGGTCAAGCGAGGCCTGGCAGACCAGTTCAAGGGCGGCGTCATCATGGACGTTGTCACTGCCGAGCAAGCCCACATTGCCGCCGACGCCGGTGCGTGCGCGGTCATGGCCCTTGAGCGTGTGCCCGCCGACATCCGCGCGCAGGGCGGTGTGGCCCGCATGTCCGACCCGGATCTCATTGACTCGATCATCGAAGCCGTTGACGTTCCCGTCATGGCCAAGGCCCGCATCGGCCACCAGGTCGAAGCGCAGGTGCTGCAGTCGCTCGGTGTGGACTTCGTGGACGAATCCGAAGTCCTCAGCCCTGCCGACTACGTCAACCACATTGACAAGCACGCTTTCGACGTCCCGTTTGTCTGCGGTGCCACCAACCTGGGTGAAGCGCTGCGCCGCATCAACGAGGGCGCCGCCATGATCCGCTCCAAGGGTGAAGCCGGCACGGGCGATGTTTCGGAAGCCACCAAGCACATCCGCACGCTCAACCGCGAAATCAACGAAATCGCGGCCCTGTACGAAAACGCACCCGACGAACTCTACGTTCGCGCAAAGGAACTCCAGGCGCCGTACGAACTGGTCGTCGAAACCGCTCGCGCACGCCGCCTGCCGGTTCCGCTGCTGGTCGCCGGCGGTGTCGCCACCCCAGCCGATGCCGCGTTCATGATGCAGCTGGGTGCTGACGGCGTTTTCGTCGGTTCGGGCATCTTCAAGTCCGGCAACCCCGAAGCCCGTGCCAAAGCGATCGTGACCGCCGTGCAGAACTACAACGACCCTGCCGTCATCGCGGATGTGTCCCGCGGCCTGGGTGAGGCGATGGTCGGCATCAACGTCGCTGACCTCCCCGCACCTCACCGCCTGGCCGAACGCGGTTGGTGAGCCTTCTGGGCTGACCCGGGCTCAGCACGGCCCGTGTCAGCCCAGAGTGGTCTGGCTCAGTCCAGCCTGGCTCAGTCCAGCCCGGCTCAGCTTGGCAGACCTTCTGTCAGCAGGTGTTCGAGCATGCCGGCGGTCAGCGTGGTGCGCGGACCGATCCAGTCGACGAGCGCGTGTTCGTCATCAGCGTGCGAACCCCCGCCGACCGTGCCGAGACCATCAACCGTGGGCACTCCGATACCGGCGGTGAAGTTGCCGTCGGACCCTCCGCCAACCGAAATCGGCCGTACTTCCGGCAGTCCCTGACTGTCGGCGATGTGCTGAGCCAGTTCGATCAGCGGTCGGCTGGAGCGCTCTTCCATGGGCGGGCGATTGATGCCGCCGGTCAGTTCGACCAGCGCCCCCGGCAGGTTTGGGGTCAGTGAATGCAGTGCCGAATCGACGCGCAGCTGTTCGGCGACCGTCAGTGCGCGCGAATCAATGTCGAGCTGCGCCTCGGCCGGCACGGTGTTGGTCGTGGTGCCCGAATGCATGGCGGTGGGGACGACAGACGTGCCCAGCGCAGGGTCGTTCAGCCGTTCAACTGTGAGGATCTGGTGGGCGGCTTCGACAGTGGCGTTGATGCCGCGTTCGGGTTCAACGCCCGCGTGGGCGGCCCGACCGGTGATGTTCAGGCCGTAGAGTGCAACGCCCTTGCGCGCAGCTTTGAGCTCACCATCTGGCCCGCCGGATTCGAAGACCAAGGCGGCCGAAGCCCCGTGGGCCTCCGTTTCGATCAGGTGGCGTGACGATGGTGAGCCGAGCTCCTCATCGCCGTTGATGAAGATTGACAGCCCATCGAGTGAGCCGAGCTTCTTCTGCACGCGGGCGGCGGCGTACAGGGCGATGAGGTTGCCGCCCTTCATGTCGTCGGTGCCGGGGCCGGTGATGACGCCCTTGTTGACGGCGAATGGCATGGTTTCGAGTGTGCCGATGGGCCACACGGTGTCGTGGTGGCCGAGCATGACGACTTTCCGCGGCTGTGTGCCGAACCGCCACAGCAGGTGGGGAGTGTCAGAAACCGTGATGATCCGCGGCGCCACGCCCAGCAGTTCTTTGCCGACGGCTGCGTGAACTCTGGCGGACTGTGACAGGGCGTAGTGGTCCATCGACGGTGATTCGCATTCCACGAGCGTGCGGAAATGGCGGATGAATCGGTCGAGTTCCGTGCTGTCCACTGGTGGTTCCCTGTTCTGATTTTGCTTGCTGTCGACTTGTGTGTGCGTGCCGCCTGTCATGCGGCTGGTGGGGTTGCCCCTTGTCACCTTACTGGGTGGGTGCGCGAGGGCTTTGTTCGTTTTGCTCTTGTCCTGGCGTTCGAGTATCATTTTCCGAGTTGCCGCCTTAGCTCAGTCGGCAGAGCGATTCACTCGTAATGAATAGGTCGCCGGTTCGATTCCGGCAGGCG
>NZ_KV786099.1:13868-16323 GCF_001806835.1 Brevibacterium sp. HMSC24B04
TAGGTCGCCGGTTCGATTCCGGCAGGCGGCTCGGCATGCAAGCTCCCCTTCCAGGTTTGGAAGGGGAGCTTCTTTCTTTTCTCGTATTTCTTCTCACGAGGCGCCGCTCGGCTATTCCTATCCCTGTGCGTTGGTATGTCTCTGGGGGCGCATTGATCGGTTCGGTCCACTTAGCCACCTTTATGAGCGCTGGACATAGATCCGTTGCGCTATCTGCGGCCCACCAACCTAGATTTGAAAAGTTGGAGCGCCCGCGCCACCGGCTAAGGCCGCTGTAAACCGAAAGCGGCAAGTTGAGGATATAGCGGTACTTGGCGGTCTGGACCAATGCGTTGACTTCTTTAAGTCGGAAGCATATAAGCGTGTTGCGGAGCCTGAGGGGACTAAAGGGCATCCTCCAGCTTACAGGCAGCATGTGACACGACCAGATCTAGGGCGCAAGATGCCATCGGGGCCGTGCACACGTCGCGCTTAACTGGTTTGACATGTTTATTCTCTTCGTAGCTATTAGCCAATGATGCGAAACCAACACCCCTTCCGTTGATGATTCACGCTTCCTGGGTGGATTTTCGCCACGTTCACGGTCATCTACGTCCGGCATGTAGTCGAGATGCGGCGGGAGTACGGCGACAACGACGTTGGTTTGAAAGTGCCAGGCTGGGTAGTGCCCAAAATCGATGCAGGTGGAGTTCCGAGTCTTTTGCCGTTGGATCCGCATTAAAGGTCCGATAATACTCCTTTAAACTTCGTAGGAATGATTGTACCAGCGCCTAACGTGAGAGGTTTTTGGTTTAGGCGCGACAGTAAATTTCGTTGCGATCAGAACCGTAGAAAGTTAAGATACACAGTCTTGTTCTATGAATTTTTAGGGTAGATTGCCTTATGGGGCTAAAATTCGGAACCTGAGTAAAGCGATATTTTTTGCCCAAGTTCTTAGTAACCGCAAGTCGTGAATATCTTTGTAGGACTCAAGCGTAATGTCATCTGGTTCAGAAAGTTCGGTTGTTCCAAAATCTGTGAATGTGCATTTTGGGATATATTCTGAATAGGTTAGGTGATGCGATAGCTTCAAGGCGTGATGTCTTTTGCAAAAGGGCCGCGCGAGTTCGAACGCTCGTTTTTGAGCCCGGCGTCCTGATCCGGATGAGGCCTTGTGCGCGGCTATGTGGCATATGCTGTATACCCCCAGGTCGCGCCTTTGGACCAGTTCGGACCAAAGTGCATCAGACAGGTAGATAATGCGTGATCGGCGTCCACGTAGCTCTTCTGCCACTAAAACTTGGACCCAGTCTAGGTCTGGAGTCTGCCCGAAGCGCCCGTCGAAACTAGGCGTGGCTGTTTCTGCGCCGACAGTCCAGCGGACTACACGTGAGTGTCTAGCTACCGAAGGGCCCAAGATAGAATATGCATCGGCGGGGGATAGCGCCCCTTCCAAGATTTTCATGCTCAGGCGGTCAAAGAACTGAACTAGTATCTCAATTTCAGTGCGGAGTTCGTTTAGGGCTGCATTCTTTTTAAATGGATCCTTTTGGTATTGTTTATGCGCTCGGGTAACGAGAGACTCGTGGTGTGGAAGTAGTGGGGAATAATAGTCGTCGGTTCCTCTGACGACGGCCTGGGCTAGGGACCAGCTATTCCGGACGCGTGACCAATCGACTGCAATCTCGTTTAAGATGCCTAGTTTTGCAGTTTGGTTGTTCTTTTTTGCGGCTAGGTATGAAGCAAAGGCAGCAATACTGCCAAGGCCGGTTGCAACTACTAGAACGATTGATACTATCATCTTCGGTAATTCAGAAAGATCCTGCTATCTTTGATTGCGCGGTCGAGTTAAGGGTGTGTTTGGCTTTGCGCTAAGTTCCTCCAGTTTAAGCAGATTTGGTGTTCCATGAGCAACGTCGAGAAAGATCCCAGTGAATTTGTCTGCTGCTCTGGGGTTTTGCCCGGCCGGGAATGTGCGCAAAGCGATGGTGCCCCCGTTGAGATCATCAGCTTTCGCGAAGTGCGGCTCGGCGGTCCGCGCTCCATGACGGTTCGGCGTACGCTCCCGCAGCGTCAACGTCCACTCATCGGCCCCTGGTGCTTTATCGACCACTACGGTCCTGACGATGTTGCCAAAACCGGCGGTATGGACGTCACGTCTCACCCGCACACCGGCCTGCAGACAGTCAGCTTGGTGTGCTGTGCGATGCGGCATCTTCAGCAGCGTGCCGAGTGTTCAAACGGTGTCGGTTCTTTGGGGCGTCGTATATCGTTCGGCTATCCGGCGACGTCGTTCGTCATCATGTGCATGATCAGCCGACGGGGTGATGTGGACGTAAAAAGTCCGGCAGTACCCTCGACCGTGGCGCCTGGAGCTGCGTCAGAAGGGCCCAAAGTATGCGCGACCGGACCGTTACTGAAGGTCAACTACGCAGCCAATCCAAAAGGGCTCTTCCGGTTTCAGAGTGCGTGACGC
>NZ_KV786100.1:0-51440 GCF_001806835.1 Brevibacterium sp. HMSC24B04
GCCCGGCGGCGGTCGTCCCGGCGGACCTCCGCGCGGCGGCGGTCGTCCCGGCGGAGGTCGTCGCGGTCCCGGTCGCGGCGGCACACAGGGTGCTTTCGGACGCGGCGGACCTTCCGGTCGCCGTCGCAAGTCCAAGAGGGCAAAGCGTCAGGAAATGGAGGAAATGCAGGCACCGTCGGTCGGCGGTGTCAAGGTTCCTCGCGGTGACGGTTCGACGCCGCTGCGCCTGCGCCGCGGTGCTTCGCTGGCGGACTTCGCCGAGCGGATCGAAACCGACCCCACAAACCTGGTGACAATCCTGTTCCACCTGGGCGAAATGGCGACGATTACGCAGTCGCTGGACGAAGACACGTTCAAGGTGCTGGGCGAAGAGCTCGGCTACAAGATCGAAATTGTGTCGCCCGAAGACGAAGACCGCGAACTGCTCGAAAGCTTCGGCTACGACCTCGAAGCCGAAGAGCTCGAAGACGAAGACGACGACCTCCTGCAGCCGCGCCCGCCGGTCGTCACCGTCATGGGTCACGTCGACCACGGTAAGACCCGCACGCTGGACGCTATCCGCAAGACCAACGTCATCGACCGCGAATCCGGCGGCATCACCCAGCACATCGGTGCTTACCAGGTGACGGTCGACCACGAAGGCGAAGAGCGCAAGATGACCTTCCTCGACACCCCGGGTCACGAAGCCTTCACGGCTATGCGTGCTCGCGGTGCGAAGGCCACCGACGTCGCAGTCCTCGTCGTGGCAGCCGATGACGGCGTCATGCCGCAGACGATTGAAGCGCTCAACCACGCGCAGTCTGCCGGCGTGCCGATCGTCGTGGCGGTCAACAAGGTCGACAAGCCCGAAGCCAACCCGGACAAGGTCATGCAGCAGCTGACCGAGTACAACCTCATCGCCGAAGAGTATGGCGGTGACACGATGTTCGTGAAGATCTCGGCTAAGCAGGGCACGGGCATTGACGAACTGCTCGAATCCGTTCTGCTGACCACCGATGCGGCACTTGACCTGCAGGCCAACCCTGACCGCGAAGCCCGCGGTGTCGCAATCGAAGCGAAGCTCGACCGCGGTCGCGGTGCAGTTGCGACCGTGCTGGTCGACTCTGGAACGCTGCGTCAGGGCGACGCGATTGTCTGCGGCTCCAGCCACGGACGCGTTCGCGCCATGTTCGACGAAAACGGCAACACGGTCGAAGAAGCCGGCCCGTCGCGCCCCGTGCAGGTGCTCGGCCTGTCGAGCGTGCCGCGCGCTGGCGATTCCTTCATGGTCGTCAGCGACGACCGCACCGCCCGTCAGATCGCCGAGAAGCGCGATGCTCTTGAACGCAACGCGGCAGCCGCGCGCAGCCGCAAGCGCATCAGCCTCGAAGACTTCACGAAGGCAATCGAAGAGGGCAAGATCGACATGCTCAACCTCATCCTCAAGGGTGATGTGTCGGGTGCTGTCGAAGCCCTCGAAGACTCGCTGCTCAACATCGAAGTCGGCGACGGCGACGAAGTCGGCCTGCGAATCATTCACCGTGGTGTTGGTGCGATCACCGAGAACGACATCAACCTCGCAACTGTTGACAACGCAATCGTCATCGGCTTCAACGTCCGTCCCGAGGCCAATGCTCGCGACCTCGCGGATGCCGAAGGCGTCGACGTTCGCTACTACTCGGTGATCTACGACGCGATCGACGACATCGAAGCAGCGCTGAAGGGCATGCTCAAGCCGGAATACGAAGAGGTGCACATCGGATCGGCCGAGATCCGCGAAGTGTTCCGCTCGTCGAAGTTCGGCAACATCGCCGGTTCGATCGTTCGCGACGGTGTTATCAAGCGCAATGCCAAGGTGCGCCTGACCCGCGACGGTGTCGTCATCGGCGACAACCTCGCTGTCGAATCGCTGCGCCGCTTCAAGGACGACGTCACGGAAGTCCGCGACGGCTACGAATGCGGTATCGGTCTGGGCAAGTTCAATGACATTCGCGAAGGCGACATCCTCGAAGCCTTCGAGATGCAGGAAAAGCCCCGCGACTGAGGCTCGAGTAAGGAGACTCTGACATGAGCGATCCCACACGCGCACGCAAGATTGCCGACAGGATCAAGGTCATCGTGGCCGAAACCCTCGAAAAGCGGGTCAAGGACCCGCGGCTGGGCTTCATCACGATCACCGATGTTCGGGTGACCGGCGACCTGCAGAACGCAACTGTGTTCTATACGGTCTTCGGTGACGACGAACAGCTGGCCTCAACGCAGGCGGCGCTGGAATCGGCACGCGGTCTCATCCGCTCCGAAGTGGGCAAGGGCCTGGGCATCCGACTGACCCCGACTCTTGAGTTCACGGCGGACGCTGTACCGCAGGCAGCTGAGGACATCGAAAACCTCCTGGCGAAGGCCCAGGCGCGCGATGCTGAAATCGCGGCCGCATCCAAGGGAGCGGTTCCGGCAGGGGACGAAGACCCCTACCGGAAGCCCAGGGAACGAAAGCCGAACGAGGACTTCGACTTCGACGCCTGACCGGATGTGACGAAACTCGTAGGGGGCGGCTTTGCATTGTGCACAGCCGCCCCCTATGCTTTATAAAGCTTCGGTAACGTTCATTAAGGATTGGAAACATCAGTGGGTAGACACTCAGCACCTAAGAAGAGCGCTTTCGCTGACGTCGCTGATCTTCTTGGAGCGCTTCGCCCGTCGCAGCCCGGCCGCCGTTCCGCCCGCGGCGAAGCAGAAACCCTGACCTCCACGGGGATCCTCGCGAAGGTCAACCGCCGCCCGGTTCTTTCGGCTATTGCCGTCCCCGTTGCAGCAAGTGCTGCAATTGCAACATCGGCCGCCGTTATGACCAACAACGGTGCAGGCGAAGATGACACCGCAGCTTTCGCGTCGAAGCTCGCCCCGGAAGCCGACGTCGTTTCGCCCAAGGCTCCCAAGGACGCCGAAAAGTCGGTCAAGGCCGGCGCGGTCTCTCTTGCCGAACCTGTTGAGGAAAACACCGACGGTTCGGCCGGCTCCGGTGCAGCGTCCTCGAACGGCTCCGCATCCGGTGCTTCCGGCAGCGGCTCCTCGTCTGACAGCAAGTCCTCTTCTGCTGGTGCCGCAGCGGCTTCGGGCAATGTGTCCGGCGCAAAGTGCTCGGTGTCCTCGTCTATTGAAAGCGGACTCACCCCCAACGCGATTTCCGCTTACCGTGCGGTCTGCGCCCAGTTCCCGCAGGTGAAGTCCTATGGCGGCCGCCGCAATGACCCCGGTTCGGATCACCACACGGGCAACGCCGTGGACGTTATGATCACCGGTTCGACCGGCGACGCCATTTCGAACTACCTGATCAAGAACTCCTCGCAGCTCAACATCAAGTACATCATCTGGGAGCAGCGAATCTGGATGCCCGGACGCGGTTGGAAGCAGATGGAAAACCGCGGAAGCGCGACCGCGAACCACTTTGACCACGTCCACATTTCTGTGAAGTGACGAAATCCTCTTCTGCTCCCACCGGGCTTCTGCTGATAGACAAGCCTGGTGGGATCACCAGTCACGACGCCGTTTCGCGCACCCGTCGCTGGTACGGCACCCGCAAGGTGGGGCACGCCGGCACCCTTGACCCCATGGCAACGGGCCTTCTTGTGCTTGGTCTGGGGCAGGGGACCAAGCTTCTGACCTATGTGGTCGGGGCTGATAAAACCTACACCGCCACCATGCGCTTGGGCTCGTCAACGCCCAGTGACGATGCGGACTCATCGCCCGATCGTTTTGCCGACCCGGCCGTTTTGGCGGGGCTGACCGAAGCTGAGATTCGGGAAGCCGTGGCAAAGCAGACAGGCAGCATTGAGCAGGTGCCGTCGGCTGTTTCTGCCGTGAAGATCGAAGGCAAAAAGGCCTATGAGCTTGTGCGCGCCGGTGAAGACGTCCAGCTCAAAGCCCGTTCGGTGACTGTTTCTCGCTTCGACATTCACGATATTCGCCGCGCTGAAACGCATATCGACGTCGATGTCTCTGTCGACTGCTCCACCGGCACCTACATTCGCGCCCTGGCTCGTGACATCGGCGAGGACCTCGGTGTGTACGGGCACCTGACCGCTCTGCGCCGGACGAGGATCGGTCCTTTTTCCGTTGATGACGCCCACGAGCTTCCAGAGCGGGGGCAGGTTGACGAGGTGCCGCCCGCTGAGCTGATCGACCTCGGTTCGGGTGCGGCTGGGCTCATGCCCGCAGTGAAGGTCGATGCGCAGGTTGCGCGTGGTCTTCTGCAGGGGCGGTTTCTGCCTATTCCCGAAGCCGATCCGAGCGCCGACAGGTGTGCGGCAATTGCCGACGGCAGGCTCGTTGGTGTTGTCGAGCCGCGGCAGGGTGCGTGGAAGATTGCGGTGGGCACCACCTCGCTCGAAGATTACAAGCAGTAAGCACTTGTAAAACAAAAAACAAGTTATTTTGCTTGTTCGCACGCTGCTTTGCTGAAATACTGTCTCTATGTTCGTCATCAACGCCGATCAGCGTGATTCGCGCAGTGAACCCGACCGAGTGCCGGCCTTGTTGGCCGCTGCGTCGGAGTGTTCAGCTGTCCTGCCTTTTGAACGGACAGTGGGGGATGAAGTGCAGGGCGTGTTCGCCACCGGGGCGGATGTGCTTGCTGCACTCGAGGTTATTCTCCGCAGCGGGCGTTGGTCTGTCGGAATCGGCATCGGTTCCGCCGAGCTTGCAGAAACACCTTCAGCCTCAAGGGGTGATGCGTTTCTCGCCGCCCGCTGCGCCGTTGAGACCGCCAAAAAGCGCTGGCAGGAAATCGCCGTGTGCTCACCCGCTGGAGCGGTAGAGCCCGCGCAGACGCTTGCCGGCTTGACCGGATACTGGATTGAGAAGGCAAGTGACAGGCAGTGGGAAGTTCTTTCCTTGGCCCGCAGCCACACTCAGCGTCAGGTTGCCGAACAGCTGCAGATCTCGCAGCAGGCGGTGTCTGACTCGCTGCGGGCATCCAGAGCCGCGGCCGTTGAAGAGGGAATGATGCAGCTGGAGCTGCTGCTCAACGAAGAGAACGGACGCCACGATGCTTGAACTGGTGGCTGCTTTGGCCGCTGGACTCGCGGCCTCACTGATCGGCTGGCCCGTGACGTCCCTCATTCTGCGAGCCGCCGCGAGCAGGCGGGAAAAGCCGGCGTTGGACATCAAGCAGGAGCCTGCGGTGCAGGACGCCCCCGCTATCGACTCTCCTGGTCTGCTCCGCGGGGGACTGTGGATCGGTCTGCTCGAAAGGTTCACTGCGGCGGTTGCCATTGCGCTGGGGCAGCACGAGGTTCTTGCCGTCATCGTCGCGCTCAAAGGGCTCGGACGCTTTCCTGAGCTGCGTGCGTCCCGCGCGGCGGGGGAGAGGTTCATCATCGGCAGCCTTGCGTCGCTGGCAGTGGCCGGTGTGCTGGGTGAAGCAGCCCGGTTTCTTGTGCGCTACGCTTAGCCCGTCCCAAACATAAGGAGCGTCGTGGAGATTTTCCGGTCGACAGCAGAGTTCGCTGCCGGGCCTAAGCGCCTGCAGGCGGCCAACGCCGTGACGATCGGCAATTTCGACGGTGTTCACCGCGGCCACCGGCTGGTGCTGGGTGAACTCGTTGCCACGGCGAAACGACTCGCAGTTCCCGCCGTCGTTCTGACTTTCGATCCTCA
This sequence comes from Brevibacterium sp. HMSC24B04, assembly GCF_001806835.1. NCBI lineage: Bacteria > Bacillati > Actinomycetota > Actinomycetes > Micrococcales > Brevibacteriaceae > Brevibacterium > Brevibacterium sp. HMSC24B04. Next base: position 5,635 of record NZ_KV786100.1, read on the forward strand.
CCCGGCGGCCGTGCACAGTCCCGAGCACGCCCCGAAGCTCATCATGGGACTTGACGAGAAGCTCGACAAGATCGCCGAAACCGGCGTCGATGCCGTTCTCGTTCAGTACTACACCCTCGACTTCGCGCAGGCGAGCCCAGAGGAGTTCATCCGCGATTACCTCGTGGGCCACATGCACGCCAGTGCGGTTGTCGTCGGCAGCGATGTCCGCTTCGGCCGCGGAAACTCCGGAGACCTCAATACTCTGCGCACCTATGGCAGGGAATGCGGGATCGACACCGTCATCGGCCTTGACGACCTCGGCGACGACGGCGGACGCTACTCATCGACAGAAGTCCGCTCGCTCATCGACGCTGGTGATGTCACGGCGGCAGCCCACATCCTGGGGGAACCCCATTCGGTGACGGGAACCGTCGTCCACGGCAACGCCCGAGGCCGCGAACTCGGCTTCCCGACTGCCAACCTCGGATTGGTCGACGGCATGATTCCGGCCGACGGCGTGTACGCCGGCTGGACTCGCTTCAACGGCGGAGAGCGCCTGCCCACGGCAATATCCGTGGGCTCTAACCCCACGTTCTACGGTGATGACCGGCGCGTGGAAGCGCACATCATCGGTGTCGACTTCGCAGACCTCGACGTCTACGGGGACGAGGCCGAAGTCGAATTCACCCACCGCATTCGCGGTCAGGTCGTCTTCAACGGCCTCGACCAGCTGATTGAGCAGATCGCCCTAGACGTCCGCGACATCTGCGCCGCCCTGGGCATTGAATGCCCGGAGCAGTCCGAGGGTCGCCTCGGCTGACATTTCGGCAGCCTCGTCGAGGCTGAGCGAAAAGTCATCGCCGGCCTTCGGGCCGCACAGGTCTGAGATCGCGCGCACTGCACCGAACGGAACGCCGAAGGTATGCGCCGTCTGTGCGATGGCCGCGGTTTCCATGTCCGTGCTCAGTGCCGCGGGGAACGTCTGCCGCATGTGGCCGATGTTGGCCTCCGTGATGAACGAGGCGCCTGACAGGGCCTCGCCGAACTTCACCCGGGTATTCTCTGCGGCCCACTGCCGCCCAGCGGCAAGCAGTCGGGCGTCTGCAGGGTAGGCGGCGGGCATGTCAGGCACCTGGCCGGGTTCGTAGCCGAATGCGGTTGCGTCGGAGTCGTGGAAGCGCACGCTGTCGGCAATCACCACATCGGCAATTGCGATGTCCTCTCCGACGCCGCCGGCTGACCCTGCGGAAATGACAGCGCGCGGTTCGTACAGCATGGCTGCCTGTGTTGTTGCGGTGGTTGCGTTCGCTAGGCCGATTCCGCTGCGAATGAGAACAGCGGGTCCGAAGTCGAACTTCAGTCCGTGAAAATCTGCCGGGCCGAGTGTCCGCAGGTGCTCACGGCTTTCGGCTGCGGCCAAGAAGGGTGCGGCCTCCTGGTCCATCGCCACCTGGATGACAACGAGGCCGCTGGGCAGCTGGCCGGGGACCATCAGGCGAACACCTGATCCCATTCGCCGCGCTTGGCGAGGAAGTCGCGCACAGCGGTCTTAGCGCCTTCAAGGGAGTGGCTTGCCGCCCAGCCGCACTGCGTTTCATTTGCGGCGGGAACAGCTTCGGCTTCCAGGAGGTCGTTGAAGGCCTTTTCCAGGATCGGCAGGAACTCCGCCGGTTCGATGCCGTTGGTCAAAGCGTAGAAGCCGGTCTGGCAGCCCATGGGGGAGAAGTCGACGAGGCCGTCGGTGTGGTTGCGCATGTGGTGTGCCGTCATGTGCTCAATCGAGTGGACGGCGGCCATGTCGAGGTGTTCTTTGTTGGGCTGGCAGAATCGGACGTCGTACTTGATGAGTTCGACTCCGCCGGGGAACTCCGTGCGGTCGGCAACGCGCACATAGGGTGCGGCGACAGCTGTGTGATCGAGGCTGAAGGATTCTACGTTTGTGGTGTCCATGGCTCGATTATCGCAGAGGGGTGCGGGCGTGTTAAGGTGGTCTCTGCCGTTTTGCCGGCCGCGGTCTGATAGGGCATTCGCACCAGGCGAGTGCGCCGCGCAGCGATTTCTGAAGGAGAACCGCATGGCACTTGACAAGTCCGTTAAGCAGGAAATCATCAAGGAATACGCGACCCACGAAGGCGACACCGGTTCCCCGGAAGTTCAGATCGCCGTCATGAGCCGCCGTATCAAGGACCTCACCGAACACTTCAAGGAGCACAAGCACGACCACCACTCGCGTCGCGGTCTGCTCCTGCTGGTCGGTCAGCGTCGTCGTATGCTCAAGTACCTCGCTGAAACCGACATTGAGCGCTACCGTGCGCTCATCGCGAAGCTCGGTCTTCGCCGCTGATCATCTGATCTTCACTCAACGGCCCGCCTGCATCCCGCAGGCGGGCCGTTGTGCTTGATACACTGAGCGGTGTCCAAGCCCGCATTCTGCCGGTGATCGACAGTGGCCTCCGCAACAGAGAGTGTGCGTGGGCTTCGATCGAGCACCGGGTGCGGGGACGCTTTCAGTCATCCCCTATGAACGGAGACTCTTTTGGGTATTCACCCTTATTCCTCAGTTGCCCACATTGACAATGGGCGCTTCGGTTCGCACACGGTGCGCTTCGAAACGGGCCGTCTGGCCAAGCAGGCCAGCGGTTCAGCCGTTGCCTACCTCGACGACGACACCATGCTGCTGTCGACCACGACCGCCAGCAAGAACCCGCGCGAAGGCTTTGACTTCTTCCCGCTGACCGTCGACGTCGAAGAGCGCCAGTACGCCGCCGGCAAGATCCCCGGTTCGTTCTTCCGCCGCGAAGGCCGTCCCACCACCGACGCGATCCTCGCGTGCCGTCTGATTGACCGCCCGCTGCGGCCGTCCTTCGTCAAGGGCCTGCGCAACGAAGTCCAGGTGGTCGTCACGGTCATGTCGATCAACCCCGACCACATCTACGACACCCTGGCCATCAACGCGGCCTCCATGTCCACCCAGCTGGGCGGACTGCCGTTCTCCGGCCCCATCGGCGGTGTGCGCATTGCGCTCATCGAAGACCAGTGGGTTGCGTTCCCCAACCACTCGCAGCTGAAGGACGCTGTCTTCAACATGGCTGTTGCCGGTCGCGTGGTCGACGGTGACGTGGCCATCATGATGGTCGAAGCCGAAGCCGGCGAACAGGCCTGGGACCTCATCAAGGCCGGTGGCCAGAAGCCCACGGAAGAAGTTGTGGCAGCCGGTCTGGAAGCCGCTAAGCCCTTCATCCGCGAACTTGTTCGCGCACAGGAAGAACTCGCTGAAAAGGCCGCCAAGCCGGTTGCCGAGTTCCCCATCTTCAAGGCCTACGAAGACGACGTCTACGACGCTGTGAAGGAAGCCGCCTACGACAGGCAGGCCAAGAACTTCCAGATCGCCGACAAGCAGGAGCGCGAAGCCGCAGCTGACGCTCTGCTGGACGACCTCTACGAACAGCTGGGCGAAAAGTTCGAAGGCCGCGAAGCTGAAATCGCAGGCGCCCTCAACGCGATTACGAAGGACATCATCCGCCAGCGCATCCTCACCGAACAGGTGCGCATCGACGGCCGTGGTCTGAAGGACATCCGTCCGCTGTCGGCCAATGTTGATGTTCTGCCCCGCGTGCACGGTTCGGCACTGTTCGAGCGCGGCGAAACCCAGATCCTCGGGGTTTCGACCCTCAACATGCTCAAGATGGAGCAGCAGATCGACTCGCTGGCGCCGGAAACCTCCAAGCGCTACATGCACCACTACAACTTCCCGCCGTACTCGACCGGTGAAACCGGCCGCGTCGGAAGCCCCAAGCGCCGCGAAATCGGCCACGGTGCTCTCGCAGAGCGGGCTCTTGTGCCGGTTCTGCCCAGCCGCGAGGAGTTCCCCTACGCCATCCGCCAGGTGTCGGAGGCTCTCGGCTCGAACGGCTCGACCTCGATGGGCTCGGTCTGTGCTTCGACCCTGTCGCTGCAGGCAGCCGGTGTGCCGCTGCGCGCACCCGTGGCAGGCATCGCCATGGGCCTGGTCTCGGACATCATCGAAACCGAATCGGGCCCGCAGCGCGCCTACGCCGCACTGACCGACATCCTCGGCGCTGAAGACGCCTTCGGCGACATGGACTTCAAGGTCGCCGGAACCGAAGACTTCATCACCGCCATCCAGCTGGACACCAAGCTCGACGGCCTGCCGGCCTCCGTGCTCGGTGCCGCACTGAAGCAGGCCAAGGAAGCCCGCCACGCGATCCTCGATGTCATGAGCGAAGCCATCGACGGGCCGGCTGCCGAAATGGCTCCAACCGCTCCGCGCATCCTGTCGGTCGTCATCCCGGTTGACAAGATCGGCGAGGTCATCGGCCCCAAGGGCAAGATGATCAACCAGATCCAGGAAGACACCGGTGCGGAAATCTCGGTCGAAGACGACGGCACCGTTCTGATCGGCTCAACCGACGGCCCGTCTGCTGAAGCTGCTCGCGACGCCATCAACGCGATCGCCAACCCGCAGGTTCCGGAAGTCGGCGAACGCTACCTGGGCACCGTTGTGAAGCTCATGAGCTTCGGCGCCTTCGTGTCGCTCAGCCCTGGCAAGGACGGGCTGCTGCACATCTCCGAGCTGCGCAAGCTCAATGGCGGCAAGCGCGTTGACGACGTCGAAGACGTTGTCGGCGTGGGTCAGCCCATCCAGGTTGAGATCTCGAAGATCGACGACCGCGGCAAGCTGTCGCTGGTTCCGGTTGTCGACGAAGAGCAGTCGTCCGACGAGGACTGACCTCACCCTTGACTGAACCTCTTCACCGGGAGGACAGTGCGGTAGCCCGCACTGTCCTCCCGTCTGGTATTCGCATCATCACCGAAACAATGCCGGGCTTGGGCTCGGAGACCTTCGGCATCTGGATCGGCTCGGGCTCACGCAGCGAAACCGACGACACGGCCGGCTCCACCCACTTCCTTGAGCACATGCTGTTCAAAGGAACCCGGCAGCGCACCGCGAAGGACATCGCGCGGGAATTCGACAGGCTCGGCGGGGAAGCCAACGCGGTGACCGCAAAGGAGTACACCGCCTACTACGCCCGCTGCCTCATCGACGACCTCGATCGCGCTGCCGAAGTGCTGTGCGACATGGTGTTCAATTCGCTTCTGGACCCGGTGGAGTTCGAACGCGAACGCAAAGTCATCATCGACGAACTCGCGATGGCTGCTGATGACCCGGTTGATGTTCTTTACGAACACTACGATTCGATCATCTACCGCGGTTCCGGCCTGGGCCGTCCCGTGGGCGCCACAAAGCAGCGCATCGCGCAGCTGGACCACAGCGAACTCGTTGACCACTACGCGTACGCCTACACGGGACCGCGGATCGTCATTGCGGCCGCCGGGGGAGCGGAACACGAAGCTGTTGTCGAGGCGTGCCGGCGCGCAGCCGAGCACCTGCCTGCTGAGGTGGGCGGCACCTCGGACCCGGTTGGCGACACCTCGAGTGCCGCAGCCGAACCGGCTCCCGTGTTCCACGCCGACCGCGGCGGCCTGGTGAAGCCGACCGAACAGCAGGTGCTGCTCACGGGTGTCCAAGGCCTGCACCTGGGGCACCCGGACCGCTTCACGCTTGCAGTCCTGCAGATGCTTCTGGGCGGCGGAATGTCCTCGCGCCTGTTCCAGAGCATCCGCGAAGACCGGGGCCTGGCCTATTCGGTGCACTGCGCGGGCTCTCAGTTCAGCGACATCGGCGACTTCGGAATCTACGCCGGGTGCGCACCGGAAGATGCGCCGGAGGTTCTGCGGCTCATCCGTGCGGAGTGCGCAGAACTGGCCGAAAACGGACCGACCCCTGCCGAGGTGGCAGACACTGCCTCTGCGAGTGCGGCATCCGCGGTGCTCGCCATGGAAAGCTCGGCGGTTCGGATGAACCGTTTGGGCCGCAGCGAACTGACCGGCCAGCCGCTTCTGACGACTGACGAAATCGTCGAGCGCACCCGTTCCGTCACCCCGGAAGATATGCGGGAGCTTGCCGCGCGCCTGTTCGGACAGGAATGGGCCATGGCCACCGTCGGCCCGCGTGACGACCTGGACTTCTGACACTCCACCCCACCGACTGCATTCTGTGTACTCGACGCCACCGAGCGAAAGGACCACGATGAACACCACCGGCGGACGCCAGCTTGCCGCGGCTCTCAAAGCGCACGGCATTGAACAGGTCTTCGGAATCCCGGGGACGCACAATCTTGAAATCTTCGCGGGTCTGCACAGCGAGGGCATTCGCATCATCACACCGCGGCACGAACAGGGCGGAGGCTATGCGGCCGATGGTTCTGCGCGTGTTTCCGGCAAACCATCCGTACTCATCACCACGACCGGCCCGGCTGCACTCAACGCGGCCGCGGCCATGCTGCAGGCGCATTCAGACTCCGTGCCGGTGCTGCTGATCAGCCCGGGTGTTCCCGTGCGTCACCCGGGTCTGGGCAATGGCCTTCTGCACGAGGTCCGCTCACAGTCGGGTGTTTTTGACTCCATTGTCGAATCGTCGGTTCGGGTGACTGCGCCAAGCGAGATCCCGCAAGCGGTCGCCCACGCGTTCGCGACGATGACGACGGGTCGCAACAAGCCCGTCTACCTGGAAATCCCACTGGACGTCATCGAAGAGGAGGGCCCGCACACACCGGTGCTGCCGGTGTCCACAGATGTCCGGCTGCCGCTGGACGAGGCTGTTCTGGAATCTGCGGCCCAGGCTCTTCGCTCCGCGAAGAAGCCGCTGCTCATTGCCGGGGGAGGCTCCCGAGGCGCCGGTCGGGCCACAGCGCAGCTCGCGGAGGTTCTGGGCGCCCCTATTGTCGAAACGACCGCTGGAATGGGTGTTCTCGAATCGCCCAACCGGGTTGGCGCCATCGGCGGTCTGGCAGCATTCCACACCCTGCTGGGGCAGGCGGACGCGCTCATCGCGATCGGCACCGAGCTCGCCCCGAGTGAGTTCTGGGACCCCAGTATGCGACTGCCCGAAACAATTGTTCGCATCGATATCGACCAGCGCGCCATGATCACAAACGCCTCGCCTTCGCATCCGCTGCTGGCGCGTGCTGAAGACGCGGTGGAAGCACTGGTTGACAAGCTCGGCGGGCAGCGTGCCGAAGGCGAACTGTGGTCGGCTCCGCTGGCTGAGGAAATCGAAGCTGAACGCGCCGAATGGCACAAGCCGTTTGCGGCTCTGACCGAAGCCATCAACACACACCGGAAGACGATTGACGGACCGCTGACGCTCGTGGGCGATTCGTCGATGTCCTGCTACTACGGCCTGCAGCTGGGCGTTCAGCTGCGTGAGGGTGATCGTTACCTGTACCCGGCCGGCGGCGGCACACTCGGCTACAGCCTGCCGGCGGGCATCGGCGCGAAGTTCGCCCGCCCCGACGAAGACGTCATCGCAGTGGCCGGCGACGGCGGATCGATGTTCACCATCCAGGAGCTCATGGCCGCGGTAGAGCACCAGCTGGCCGTGTCGTTCATCATTGTGGACAACGGCGGCTATGGCGAGATCGCCCGTGAAATGCTCGAACGCGGCGACGAACCGACAGCCGTAGCACTGGGACGCCCGGACTTCGTCGCGCTGGCGCGCTCGCTTGGCATGGAGGCGCAGAAAGTCACGGATGCAGCCGAGCTGGCAGCCGGTCTTGCCGAGGCGCGCAAGGCGCAGGCACCGCGTCTGTTCCTCATGGACGAACACTCACCGACAGCCGACTACCTGGTCAATAACCCGCAGTTCGGCAAATGAGCACAGTCGGGGTGCCCTGCCATCTGGAATAACCGGCTGGGCATCCCCCGTTGTAGCCGGTGACGAGCTTCGATAGGCTCGAAAGCGATAGCGACAGACGTCGCTCATTGACTTCTTAGGAGGAAGACATGACCGTCAAGTACGATCTTCCCGACCTTTCCTACGACTACGCAGCTCTGGAGCCGCACATCTCGGCCCAGATCATGGAACTGCACCACAGCAAGCACCACCAGACCTACGTCAACGGTGTGAACACTGCTCTTGAACAGCAGGCTGAAGCACGCGACAAGGGTGACTTCGCAGCCGCAGCCAAGGCTTCGAAGGATCTCTCCTTCAACCTCGGCGGCCACGTCAACCACTCGATCTTCTGGAACAACATGTCCCCGGACGGCGGCGACAAGCCGACCGGCGAACTCGCTGCCGCTCTCGACGACGCCTTCGGCGACTTCGACAAGTTCCGCGGACACTTCGAAGCTGTTGCAACCAGCATCCAGGGCTCCGGCTGGGCTGTTCTCGGCTGGGACCTGCTGGGTCAGGCGCTCACCATTGAGCAGCTCTACGACCAGCAGGGCAACGTGCAGATGGGCTACGTCCCGCTGCTGCAGCTGGACATGTGGGAGCACGCCTTCTACCTCGACTACAAGAACGTCAAGGCTGACTACGTCAAGGCCTGGTGGAACGTTGTGAACTGGGAAGACGTCCAGGCTCGCTTCGAGCGCGCACGCAAGCAGGGCGAAGGCCTCCTGCTGGGCTGATAGCTCCAACACGCAGAAGGCGGGGAACATGGTGTTCCCCGCCTTTTCTGTGCCCTGATTCTGTGGGCAGCGCGGCTCCTGGCAAAGCTGCCGGCCGCCCTGCCTGAACTCAGCGTTTGTGGTAGAGCGACTTGCGCTGGTACTTGGGGTCCGAGGTGACGCGCATCTGCAGGTTGCGGAACACCTCTTCGTCCACTGAACCCAGGAGGGTGGTGGTGTGCACATCGCAGCTGCGCAGGTCCTTCAGCTTGGCCAGCGCGGCGTCGGCGTGCTGGTCAGCCGTAGCTGATGCCGACAGCGCGATGAGAACTTCGTCCATGTGCAGGCGGGGATTGCGGCTTCCCAGGTGCTGGGTTTTGAGCGTCTGGATGGGTTCGATGTTCTCCGGCTGCAGCAGGTGCACGTCCGGGTCGATGCCCGCCAGGTGTTTGAGCGCATTGAGCAGCATGGCGGCTGAGCAGCCCAACAGTTCAGAGGTTTTGCCGGTGATGATGGTGCCGTCGTGCAGCTGCATGGCCGAAGCTGGCTGCCCCGTGGATGCTTCGAGGTTCTGGGCGATGCCGATGATCGGCCTGTCCGCCGGGGTGATCTGTGCTCTGCGCATGATGACGGCGATCCGCTCCGACACCGTGTTGTCGAGGTTTTCTCGGCGTTCGTCAGCAAGCGCGGTGAAGTAGCGGCGGATGATTTCCTGTTGGGCCGCGTGCCGCACGACGCCGTCGTCGCTGATGCACATGCCTACCATGTTCACACCCATGTCGGTCGGGGACTGGTAGGGCGATTCTCCGTAGAGCTCTTCGAGGGTGGCCTTCAGCAGCGGGAAGACTTCGATGTCGCGGTTGTAGCTCGTGGCTTCCCTGCCGTATGCGCGCAGGTGGTAGGCGTCGATGACGTTGATGTCATCGAGGTCTGCCGTTGCGGCTTCGTAGGCCAAGTTGACCGGGTGTTCCAGGGGGAGGTTCCAGATGGGAAAGGTCTCAAACTTGGCGTAGCCGGAGGTGATGCCGCGCTGGCTGTCGAGGTAGAGCTGCGACAGGCACGTGGCGAGTTTGCCCGACCCCGGGCCGGGGCCGGTGACGACGATGAGGTCGCGAGTGGTTTCGACCCAGTCGTTTCTGCCGAAGCCGTCTTCGCTCATGATGAGCGAGGTGTTGCTGGGGTAGCCGGGGATGGTCACGTGCCGGGCGACCGTGAGCCCCAGGCGTTCGAGCTTGGTGATGAATTCGCGGGCTTTGAGGTTGCCGTCGTCCAGCTGGGTCATGACGACGTTGTTGACGATGAAGCCCTCGTCGCGGAACGCGTCGATCAGCCGCAGGACGTCGTCCTCATAGCTGATTCCCAGGTCGGCCCGGATTTTGTGCCGGTCGAGATCGCGCGCGCTGACGCAGACGAGGATTTCGAGTTCGTCCTTCAGTTCGGCAAGCATTGCCAGTTTGTTGTCCGGGGTGAAGCCCGGCAGAACCCGTGAGGCGTGATTGTCGTCGAAGAGCTTGCCGCCCATTTCGAGGTAGAGCTTGCCGCCGATGTCGCGGCGCCGCTGGGCGATGTGTGCTGACTGTTGGCGGATGTATTCTGCGCTGTCGAATCCGAGGGGAGCCTGCATGGTCTTTGATATTAACACCGCGGTGGGATGACAAAATGGACCTGACCGACAGAAAGGGAATCACGTGGCAGTCAAAGTCGCAGTCATCGGAGCATCAGGACGCATGGGCTCGCACGCCGTCGAAGCGGTGAAAGCAGCCGACGGCATGGAGCTGGTGGCGACGATCGGCCGTGGGGACGATCTTTCCGCCGTGGTGGAAGCCGGAGCGGACGTCGCCGTTGAGCTCACTGTGCCCACATCAACGGAAGACAATGTTCACTTTCTGGTCAGCCACGGCATCCACTGTGTCGTGGGCACAACGGGGTGGAGTGACGAACGTCTGCAGCGCCTGGAACAGCTGACCGAGCAGCACCCGGACGTCGGTGTTCTCATCGCGCCGAACTTTTCCATTGGGGCGGTTCTCGCCATGCAGTTCGCCGAGCTCGCCGCGCCCTATTTCGATTCTGCGGAAGTCATCGAAATCCATCACACGCGCAAACTCGACGCTCCATCCGGCACCGCCGTGTCGACCGCCCAGCGGATTGCCGCAGTGCGCCGCGATGCGGGCCTGCCGGATGTTCCCGACGCAACAGAGGACGACCCGCACGGTGCTCGCGGAGCCGTGATCGACGGCATTCACGTGCACGCCGTCCGTCAGCTGGGCATGAATGCTTCCGAGGAAATTCACTTCGGCTCAGCTCACGAAGCACTCACCATCCGCACGGACTCACACTCGACCGAAGCCTTTATGCCGGGCATCATCACCGCTGTCGGCAAGGTCGACCAGCATCCCGGCCTGACGGTGGGGCTGGAAAAGTACCTCTGATGTCCAAAGCGAAGATCGGGGCGGCTGTCATTTCGGTGCTGCTGCTCCTGTACCTCATCTTTATGGTGCAGCGCGGCATGATCATGCTGCGCGAACCGAATATCGTTGCGAAGCTGCTGGCGGTCGCGCTGCTGGTGCTGCCGATCATCGGGGCGTGGGCGCTGATCGTTGAGCTTCTGTTCGGCGCTCGCATTGAGCGTTTGGGCAAGCAGCTGGCCGAGGAAGGCGGGCTCCCAGCGGATGATCTCCCGCGCACACCAGGTGGGCGGATTGTCCGCGAAGCCGCCGACGAACAGTTTGAGCTCTACGCTCGCGAAGCCGAGGAAGCGCCGGATGACTGGCGGTCGTGGTTCCGCCTGTCAATGGCCTATGACGCAGCCGGCGACCGCCGTCGCGCCCGCAGCACCATGCGCAAGGCCATCACAATGGAGCGAACCGCTCGCCGCGAATCCAGCTGATCCAGCCCAACCTCGGCGCTCCTCAACCGACTCGATCGACTTGAGCCCGCCTCGTCCGCTTTCCGCGCGCTGCCAGCCGCACAATCGCGGCGATAGCGGTCTCCAACGGGCCTCGTCGCGAAATGAGCGCCTTCCACACCATGGCGATGCCGATGAGCACCAGCGCGTGCGTCACATACTCCTGTGTTGGTGCCATGCCGGCAGTCATTTCGAGCAGCACCACGTGCAGCGAATACGCGGTCAGCGCCATCGAACCCGGGGCGGTCAGCGGCAGCAGAAGACGCGGAGCGAGCGCGGGGAAGCTGGTGAACAGCAGACAGAACACCCCGATGACCGCTACCGCGACTCCCGCTGTTCCCACGAGGTCCGGGGGAGTGCCGGTGTGCGGGCCGTTCACTGCCAGCCACCACGCGGTGTCGGTGGGGACGGTTCCCCAGTTGCCGTAGGTCGTCGCCTGTTCAAGAAGGCCCGGTTCCTCAGCCGCCGAGGCGGAAAGCACCTCCCAGCCGCGGCTCACCAGAAGCAGGGATGAGATGGCTGAGGCCATGATCGCTGTTCCCAGACCGACAGCGCTCGCCGTTATTGCAGTCTGCCGTGACCAGGGGACATGCGCGAGCGCCATGCCCACGAGGATGTAGCTCATCCACTGCAGCGCGGGGTAATAGCCGGTGAGCACAACTGACTGCAGCAAGCCCGCCGGATCATAAAGCGAATCGAGGCTCGGGACGTTGAAGTCCTGTTCCAGCTGCCAGTGGGCGCGGACTGCGTGGGACACGAGGGGAGAGGCTGCGAGCCACACGGCTGCGAGTGCTGCAAGTGTGCGACCGCGCAGGGGAAGCAAGACGGACGCGGCAATGAACAGGAAGCCGTAGACGGTCAGGATGATTGCCAGGCGAGTGCTGACAGTGCCGAGCACGAGGCCGATTGCGAAGATGATGATTCCGCGGATGACCGCGGCTGCAATGGCTTTGCCCGGGGTGGACAGAGCCCGTGAACGCGAAGCCAGAACCAGAGAAAAACCAGCAAGAACTGCGAACAGCGCGCTGGAACGGCCCGCGAACACAACAGCCCAGGTCGGTTCGAGGTCGTCCGTGCTGAGACTGAAGATGTGGGTGACGATCATCCCGAAGAGGGCCAAGCCGCGCGCCGCATCGAGCCACTGCAGACGCCCGGGCGGGAAGAGCCTGTTCGCAGAGTTCATGGGCTCGATTCTGCCACGGGTCGACCGTGGTCACGGGCCACTTCGACACCTGCTGACGGTACAGTAGGGGCATGGCTATTCAGGGAGATTCACAGGCAGCGGAAGCGATCGCAGCTTTCGGTCGCGTCGGTACGGCGATGGTGACGCCCTTCAAGGGTGATGACGTCGACTTCGATGCGGTGCAGGCTGTTGCCAAGCACCTGGTGGCCACGGGCAACGACATGCTCGTCGTCTCCGGCACCACCGGTGAATCACCGACAACGTCATTTGAAGAAAAGGGCGACCTTCTGCGCGCCGTGAAAGAAGCCGTGCCGGAAAACGTCCGCGTCGTTGCGGGCATCGGCACAAACGACACGCGCACCTCGATTGCGAATGTCGAACAGGCGGTCGAAGCCGGCGCCGATGGACTTCTGGCCGTCACGCCCTACTACTCCAAACCGTCGCAGGCGGCCATTGCCGAACACATGCGGGCAATAGCCGGCGCTTCGGACCTGCCGGTCATGCTCTACGACATTCCCGGCCGATCGGGTGTGCCGATCGAAAAGGAAACACTCATCGAACTGGCCGAGTGCCCCACGATCCTCGCGGTCAAAGATGCCAAGGGCGACCTCGCATCGACGATCGAGGTCATGGGCAGCACTGATCTTGTGTACTACTCGGGCGAAGACGCCCTCAACCTGCCGCTGCTGGCCTCCGGTGCCGTAGGCGTGGTTTCGGTTGCGGCGCACGTCATTGCCCGCCCCCTGTCTGAAATGGTGGATTTGGTCGCTGCGAATGACATCGCCGCGGCTCGCCGCCTGGCCCTGGACCTTGCTCCTGCGGTCGATGCAATCATGAATCACATGCCCGGAGTGGTTGCCGCCAAGGCCTGCCTTGAGCTCATGGGCGTGATTCCCTCCCGCGCAGTTCGCATGCCTCTTCTGCCGGCCACGGCGGACCAGGTCGACTTCCTGCGCCGAACATTGGAAGGACACGGTTTTCTTCAGTGATTGAACTGCCAACCGACCTCGGAACACCCCCGAAGGTCGACCCCAACGCCCTGCGGATCGTCGCTCTTGGCGGTCTCGGTGAAGTCGGGCGCAACATGACGGTCTTCGAGACCGAAGGCAAACTGCTCATCATCGATGCCGGTGTGCTCTTTCCCGAAGAAGAACAGCCGGGAGTCGACCTCATCCTGCCGGACTTTTCGTACCTTGACGGGCGCGAAAAAGACGTTGTCGGCATTGCGCTGACCCACGGCCACGAAGACCACATCGGCGCTGTGCCCTACCTGCTGCGCAAACTGGGCCGCGACGTCCCGGTTCTCGGTTCAACCCTGACCCTGGCTCTTGTCGAACCGAAGCTCAAAGAGCACCGCGTGCGGGCCAAGACGAAAGTCGTGTCGGAAGGCGACCGCGAAAAGCTCGGTCCGTTCGACCTCGAGTTCATTGCCGTCAACCACTCCATTCCGGATGCTCTGGCCATTTTCCTGCGCACGAATGCGGGAACCATCCTGCACACGGGTGACTTCAAAATGGACCAGCTGCCCCTGGACGGCCGGATTACGGACCTGCGCTCTTTCGCCCGTGTCGGAGAAGAAGGCGTCGACCTCTTCCTGACGGACTCCACCAACGCGGAAGTTCCCGGCTTCACAGCCCATGAGCGCAACATCGGGCGGGTGCTTGAACAGCAGTTCAGCCACGCCTCGCGCCGTGTGATCGTCGCGTCCTTCGCATCCCACGTCCACCGTGTGCAGCAGGTTCTAGAAGCCGCTGTCGCCCACGGACGCAAGGTGGCGTTTGTCGGCCGGTCCATGGTCCGGAACATGAAGATCGCCCAGGAACTGGGCTACCTTCAGGCTCCAGCGGGTTCGATCATCGACATCAAACAGGTCGAAGACCTCCCCGAAGACCAGGTTGTGCTCATGTGCACCGGTTCGCAGGGCGAGCCCATGGCGGCGTTGTCGCGTATGGCCAACGGCACCCACCAGATCGATCTGACCGAGGGCGACACCGTCATCCTGGCAAGTTCGCTCATCCCGGGGAATGAAAACTCGGTGTCCCGCGTGATCAACGGCCTTATGCGCCTAGGTGCAACCGTGATCCACAAGGGCAATGCCGCGGTGCACGTGTCCGGCCACGCATCGGCCGGTGAGCTTCTGTACGCCTACAACATTGTGGGGCCCAAGGGTGTTATGCCGGTTCACGGCGAGTGGCGCCACATGCTCGCCAACGCGAAGCTGGCAATGGAAACCGGTGTGCCCAAGGAAAAGGTCGTCGTCGCCGACGACGGCTGGGTTGTCGACCTCAAGGACGGGCAGGCTTCGATTGTCGGAGCTGTGCCGTGCGAATACGTTTTCGTCGACGGCAAGTCGGTCGGCTACGTCACGGAAGACGATCTGCGCGACCGTCGCGTGCTGGCTGGCGAAGGCTTCGTGTCGATCTTCATGACGATCGACGTGAAGAACCGCGAGATCGTTGCCGGACCGGAAATCCACACGCGCGGTGTTGCAGAGCACGACCGCGTGTTCGACACCATTAAGCCGAAGATCACCAAGGCTGTCGAAGACGCGCTCGATGACGGTGTGAAGAACCAGCACCGCCTGCAGCAGATCATTCGCCGCACCATCGGCAGGTGGCTGTCGACCAAGCTGCGTCGCGGTCCGATGATCGTGCCGATGGTTGTTCTTGTCGGCGACGAAGACTGAGCGTCGGAGCTGCTAAGGCGCTGACTCCGAGAACTTGAAAGGCTGGGCGAGGGGAGAGCCCTCGCCCAGCCTTGTGTCTGCGGGCTGTGTGTGCGCCGTTTGAGGCCGGACGGCTTAGGTGCGGGCCTCCCACACCGCGGTCAGCTTTGCCGCTGCGGCGTGCAGTTCCTCGGCGAAGGAATCGTAGACGTCTTCTGTCAGACGCGAGGTCGGTGATGATGTCGACAGCGCCGCGGGCACGGGCGCGCCGGACACGTGCACTGCCAGGCAGCGTACGCCGATTTCCTGTTCTTCGTCATCAAGGGCGAAACCGCGTTCCCGGCTGAGCTCCAGTTCGGCTCGCAGCGCCGGGGCATCAATTGACGAGGTGGAGGCGAGTATCGCATCGACCTCACCGGAAGGCAGGTGGGCAAGCGTTGCTTTGCCCACGCCGGAGCTGTGCATGGGCACGCGTGCGCCGACTTCTGTGAACATGCGCATGGATCGGCGGGATGCCGCCTGGGCGACGTAGGTCATGGTTGTGCCCTGCATAAACGCGAGGTTGACGGTTTCGCCGAGTTTGCCCGCGAGTTCGTCGAGAATGGGCTGCAGATCATAGCCGACCTGCGAGGCCGCCTGCGCGCCCAGGCGGATGAGGGCCGCTCCTAGGGAGTAGCGTTTGTCGGGGAGCTGCCCCACGTAGCCGCGGGCGGACAGGGTCGCCAGAATGCGGTGGACCGTCGGGGCCGGAAGACCCAGCTGCTCTGCAATGTCGATGGAGCGGGCAGCCCCGCCCATGGAGCCGAGCGCCTCGAGGACGTCGAGGGTGCGGTCGACTGATTGAACTCGCGATGTCGGTGCCACTTCGCCTCCTGATTGCACACACGTGACAATGCGACGTAGAACACATCTAGGGTAGTATACTAATTTCACTAGATGGAAATGAAAATTCATTTCTGTACCTTGCCGTTGATACGCAAAAGGTGGGCAAATGCTCGAAGAACTGATCTCCTCCCTGCCCGAGGGTGTTGTCACCGTCAATCCCGACCAGATGGAGGCGTACCGTCGCGACCGTGCGAACGACCCCAATGCCGGCATGCCGTTGGCCGTTGTGCGAGCGCGCAGCGCTGAGCACGTGCAGACTGCGGTGCGTTGGGCGGCGAAGCACGATGTCCCCGTCATTCCCCGAGGCGCCGGTTCGGGTCTGTCGGGCGGCTCCACTGCGCAGGACGGCGCGATTGTCATTTCTTTGGACAAAATGCGCGACATCACGATCGACGTCGCAACCCGCACCGCTGTCGTGCAGCCCGGTGCGTACAACGGTGAAGTCAACGCGGCAGCTCAGGCTGAGGGGCTGTGGTATCCGCCGGACCCGGCTTCGCGCGAATTCTGCTCGATCGGCGGCAACATTTCGACCAATGCCGGTGGTCTGTGCTGCGTGAAGTACGGCGTCACAACGGACTACGTGCTTGGGCTGAAGGTGGTGCTGGCTGACGGCAAGCTCATCACGCTGGGCGGCCCCCGCGTCAAGGATGTGGCAGGGTTCTCGCTGACCAAGCTGTTCATCGGTTCGGAAGGTGCGCTCGGCATCGTCGTCGAGATCACCCTGCGTCTGGTGCCGCAGCAGCGCACCCCGTCGACCCTCGTGGCGATCTTCCCGAGTCTTGAGTGCTCCTCGAAGGCTGTCCTCGACATCACTCGCAGCATGCGGCCCTCAATGCTCGAATTCATGGACAACCCGACCATCAACGCCGTTGAAGACGACCTGCGCATGGGCCTGGATCGCACTGCGGCGGCCATGCTCATCATCCAGTCGGACGAACCGGCAGAGTTTGCGGCATCCGAAATGCAGCGGATGGAAGACATCTGCAACGCGGCCGGTGCTACCGAATGCCTGTCGACAACCGACCCAGATGAGGGTGAGCAGTTCGCCTTTGCCCGTCGCCACGCGATTCCCGCCATCGAGAAGACCGGCTCCATCCTTCTGGAGGACGTCGGCGTTCCCATTCCCAAGCTGGGTGACCTCGTGGTGGGCATTGCGGAAATCGCAGAGCGCAACGGCGTGCGCATTCCCGTTATGGCTCATGCCGGCGACGGCAACACCCACCCGCTCGTCGTCTTCGACCCCACCGTTGAGGGCGAAGAAGAGCGTGCCAATAAGGCCTACGGCGAGGTCATGAGCCTCGCCATCAACCTGGGCGGAACCATCACCGGCGAGCACGGTGTTGGCAAGCTCAAGCAGCCCTGGCTGAAGGACTACCTGGGCGAGGACGTCTACGAACTCAACGAGCGCATCAAGAAAGCCTTGGACCCCCAGGGCATCCTCAACCCCGGAACGATGGTCGTCGTGGGCCCGCACGCTAAGCCCAGCGCCTGACTATGGCAATGCGGAAGCCGGCTGGGGCAGCTATTGACTCCAGCCGGCTTTTCCGTCTAATCTTTCAATGTGTGAATCAAAGATTTCACAATGTGAAATCACACGAATAGGAGACAGACAATGACCACTGCCGAACTGCAGCTGCCCGAAGGCATGGAAATCACCGCTGAGCTCAAGCCCGAATACTCCAAGGTCCTCACCGCTGAGGCCCTGCAGCTCATCGCCGACCTGCACCGCAAGTACGAAGGCGAACGCCAGGACCGCCTGGCCGCGCGCGTCGAACGCCAGAAGTTCCTCGACGAAGGCGGCGAACTCGACTTCCTCGAAGAGACCAAGGCCATCCGCGAAGACGAGACCTGGCAGGTGGCGCCTCCTGCCCCCGGCCTGGAAGACCGCCGTGTTGAGGTCACCGGCCCCACGTACCGCAAGATGACGATCAACGCGCTCAACTCCGGCGCCAAGGCGTGGCTGGCAGACCAGGAAGACGCCAACACTCCCGCGTGGGACTCCGTCATCGGCGGACAGATCAACCTGCTTGACGCAACCAACCGCGAAATCGACTTCGTTGCCGAAGAAACCGGCAAGGAATACAAGCTGCGTCCCGACGAAGAGCTGCCCACAATCATCGTGCGCCCCCGCGGCTGGCACATGACCGAAAAGCACATCCTCGTTGACGGCACTCCTGTCTCCGGTTCGATCGTCGACTTCGTGCTGTACTTCGCAAGTGCCGGCCGCAAGCAGATTGAAAAGGGCCGCGGCCCCTACTTCTACCTGCCGAAGATGGAATCGCACCTGGAAGCCCGCCTGTGGAACAACATCTTCGTTGACGCTCAGGAAGCCCTCGGCGTTCCGCGCGGCACCATCCGCGCCACCTGCCTCATCGAAACCTACCCGGCGGCGTTCGAAATGGAAGAGATCCTCTACGAACTGCGCGAACACTCCTCGGGGCTCAACGCAGGCCGTTGGGACTACATCTTCTCGGTCATCAAGACCCACCGGAACAAGGGCGAAGACTGGATCACCCCGGACCGCGCTCAGGTGACCATGACCGTTCCGTTCATGCGCGCCTACACCGAACTTCTGGTGCGCACTTGCCACAAGCGCGGTGCACACGCCATCGGCGGTATGTCGGCATTCATCCCCTCGAAGGACGAAGAAGCCAACAAGAAGGCATACGACAAGGTCACGAACGACAAGTCGCGTGAAGCCGGCGACGGCTTCGACGGTTCGTGGGTTGCCCACCCCGGCATGGTCGAAACCTGCAAGGAAGCTTTCACCAAGGTTCTGGGTGACCGCCCCAACCAGATCGACAAGAAGCGCGAAGACGTCACCGTCACCGCAGCCGACCTCCTCAGTGTGAAGGACACCCCCGGCCAGATCACGGAAGGCGGCCTGCGCACCAACATTTCGGTGGGCATCCAGTACGTCCAGTCGTGGCTCAACGGCAACGGTGCCGCTGCCATCAACGGTCTGATGGAGGACGCCGCGACCGCTGAGATCTCCCGCAGCCAGGTGTGGCAGTGGGTCAAGGAAGGCGTGAAGCTGGACGACACGGGTGAGCAGATCACGAAGGACTTCGTGCAGAAGCTCATTGACGAAGAAACCGCGAAGCTCTCCGGTGACAACCTCGAGCAGGCAGCCAAGCTCTTCACCGAAATGGCGCTGGACGACGAATACCACGACTTCCTCACCCTGCCGGCTTATGAGCTGCTGGGCTGATGGAAACCTGAGCTGAAGGATCCTCCTCCCGAAGCTCAACACTGAGGCCCCCGCGAAGTGTTCGCGGGGGCCTCAGTGCGTTCTGGCAGCGGTCAGTGGGCAGCTGACGCAGAGCAGCCGCCCAAAGGCAGTCACCTGCCGCGCAGAACCTCTTCAGCGGCTGACACAGTGTCTGGCGTGTACATCGATCCGAACAGGTGAACGTGGGCCAGAAGGCCGAACAGCTGGTGTGCGGGAATATCGTCACGCCAGCCGCTCGGCATGGGGTGTTCGGACTCATAGCCGGCGTAGATTTCGCCCAGGTGCGGAGCGCCGAACATGGCGAGCATCGCCAGATCTTCTAATCGGTGACCGCCGTGGGCGGCCGGGTCGATGAGCACCGCACCGTCTGCCGTCCACATGACGTTGCCGCTCCACAGGTCGCCGTGGACGCGTGCTGGTTCTTCTGCCGGCCCGCCGGCAATGCCGTTGTAGGCGCCTTCTGCGATGAGGTCGACTGCTTCTTCAACCGCAGCCGCACCGCGGGCTCCCAACTGCCCGCGAGCGCGCTCCAAAAGCGGGCGCAGACGGTCCTCAGCCCAGAACTCACCGAAAGACTCACGAGGTGCCGCCGGCACCTCGAACGGCTGACTCAGGGGACCGAAGTAGGCGGGGGAGCGGGGCGCCCAACCGAACCCCGGTGCGCCTGAGCTGTGCAGGCGGGCCAGCTGCGCACCAAAAGTGCGCGCCGCCTCGGGAGTCGAGGGGGCAGGGTCCAGCCGTTCCAGCTCGAGCCGGTCATCGGCCACGCCGAGGACCCGAACCACCGGAATGACCCCGGGTTCAGCAAGCCATCGCAGACCGGCAGCTTCAGCTTGGAAAAAGCCAGTGGGAGCACCAGCGCGCTGTTTGGTGAAGGCCATGTACTTCAGTGTAGGAGCAGCCTCATGACCTCGACCTGCTGCCGCGGATTTTGATGTAGAGCCATCTGGCTACGGCCGCTATAGCGTAAATGAGTGTGGCGGATGCTGTGGTGGGCAAAACAATATAAAGAAGAGTGATAACGACGCTCTCTATTGACCATTTCGGGCCAGAAGGATAAAGAGCCATTCCAACCAGCGTGCAGAGCACAGTGAACAAGAGCACTGACAGAATCACAGCCCACATTGTCCGCATGGCCCTCGTCGCAATAATAAAACTGGCGGCGACGATAGCAGGAACAGTTGTGACCCCTACATAATATTGATTATATTCGCGTGGGCCATAGGGTCCGAATGGAAAATTAGAATAATAGCAAAAGCAGGCTGTGGCACTGATCAAGATGCCCACTGCAATCGCAATTCGGTGGAAGCTCAAAGCCGTACCCCTAGCATTCATCTATCACCGTCGGTGCTTCACGTTGGTCGTATGACCACGATAGCGTCGCGGACTCTCAGCTGGTTTTGCCTGCGGGTCTGTCTGGCCAGTCTTGGTGCCCCTTGGTGCGCGGCACATTGATTCCGGCCTCTTTGCCGGCCGGGGCCGAGGCGGGGCTTGCGGATTCGTGGCTCGTGCCTCGGATCTTCGCGATGGTCCGCATGAGGTGGTAGATGCCGATGGCACACGCGGTGCCGATGGCGATGCCCTCAAAGCGCATGCCCGCCGGAGCCCACGTGTAGTTGGCAATTGCGGTAATCATGGCAACTGCTGCCGTGTTGAGGTTGACCGGATCAGAGAAGTCCACGCGGTTCTGCACCCAAATGCGAATGCCGAGCATGCCGATCATGCCGTAGAGAACAGTGGCCGCACCGCCGAGAACGCCCGGCGGGATGGTGGCAATGGCCGCACCGAACTTCGGCGTCATCGACAGTGCCAGCGCACACAGGGCGGCAAACATGTAGGCCGCCGTCGAATACACGCGAGTTGCAGCCATAACGCCGATGTTCTCCGCATACGTCGTCGTACCGGAACCACCTCCGGAACCAGCCAGGGCGGTCGAAAGACCGTCGGCGATGAGAGCGCGTCCTGTAATGGGATCGAGGTTCTGGCCGGTCATAGCGGACACGGACTTCACGTGGCCGATGTTCTCAGCCACCAGAACGAACACCACAGGAATGAACAGACCCAGGTGCGATGCATCAAAGGCCGGTGCGTGGAAGGCGGGCAGGCCCACCCATGAAGCCTCGCCGATGGCAGAGAAGTCCACTTCGCCTCGGAGAACTGCGGTGATGTAGCCGGCCGCCACACCGAATAGGATCGAAAGCCTGCCGATGATGCCGCGGAAGAACACCGTGATGAACAGAATCGCCCCTATCGTCACCATCGCCGTAACGGGTGCGAGCTTCACCCAGTTCCACGCGGCAGGTGCCAGGTTGAAGCCGATGAGCGCCACAATCGCACCAGTGACCACCGGCGGCATCGTCACCTCGATCCAGCGCACACCGGCAAAGTGCACGATCACGCCGATCACCAGCAGTGCAACACCCGTCGTGATGATCCCACCCTGAGCAAGAGCCATACGCTCGGGATCAACACCCAGCCCGGACTCCGGATCAAAACCGGTGATCGCCCCGATCGGTGCCAGCAGCGCAAAAGACGAGCCGAGATACGACGGCATCTTGCCCAGCGTGATCAGCAGGAACAGCAGTGTGCCGATCGCAGTGAAGAACAGCGTCGTCGACGGCGGAAAACCTGTGAGAAGCGGCACAAGGAACGTCGCACCGAACATCGCGACAACGTGCTGGGCTCCGATCCCGAACGTCCGCCCCCAGGTCAGACGCTCCCTGGGGAGCACCACCTCGCCCGGGGATACAGACTTGCCATCGCCGTGCAGCGACCAGATGCGGTTCATGGTTCTCCTCGTGTTGACAGGTGGGCGTGCTACACGCCGCAGACCACAGAATACGCGGCCTGGGCCGCCTGCGGGCCTACTATGGTTCCATGGCGACCAGTACGACTTCCCCCGCTGCTGGTAAGCGCAAGAAGCGCGCGAGCAGTGCACCTGCCGAACCCGAAGCGGGGCCCAAGAAAGCAAACCCGGTGACCGGGGCATGGATGGGAGTTTCCCGCATGGCAGGCGATCGAACCCGCAAGGTGTTCTCAGAAGAACCCCACGACGACCCATCGCCAACCCGCCGTGACGGCACCGGCTTCTTCCTCATCGGCTTAGCCCTCGTCGTCGCCGCATTCGAATGGTGGAACATCCCCGGAGCCATCGGCGGTGCAGTGCGCGCTGTCGTCGAAGGCACCGCGGGTCGTGTTGCGCTCGCCCTGCCGATCATCTTCGTGGGCTACGCCGTGCGCCTGTTCATGCGCGGTGCCGACACACGCGGCAACAACCGCATTCTTTTCGGCCTCATCGGCTTTGTCGCCGCCGCTGCCGGTCTTGCACACATCTATGCCGGGGTGCCCACCTTCGCCAATTCGCACGAGGCGATGGCCAACGGGGGAGGTGCCATCGGCTTCCTCTTGGCGACGCCCCTCGTGGCTGCTGTCACCGAATACGTTGCGGTTCCGCTGCTGATCCTGCTGGGGCTGTTCTCGGTGCTCGTCATCACGGCAACCCCGGTGCAGGAGATCCCGTCGCGCCTCATGGGCGCCTACGACCGTCTGACCGGTGGACGTTCGCAGCGGTCGAACGATGATGACGAAGGCAGTGTTGACCTCGTTGCCGAAGACCGTCGCACATCGACGCTCAAGCCGATGGGCGCAAAGCGCCGCGGCCGGAAGAAGCAGGACGATGCTGATGCCGAGAAGTCGCGGGCCTATGACAAGGCTGTCATCGAAGAGTCTGAAACTCCGCCCTCGCAGCAGCAGACCACCGTTATGCCCGCATCGAGTGCTTCTGCCGCACCTGTCGCTGAAGACGCCGAAACGGAAGTCTTCGACGTCGATGCGCCGAAGCCCGGCCAGCGCCGCCAGACAAAGGCCGAAAAGGAACGTGCTGAGCTTAAGAAGAGCCTCGGCATGGACGATGCTGCTGAAGAGGAAGCGGATGCCAGTGCTGCCAAGAAGGCAGACGTTGTTCCCGCGGTGTCCACACCGGCCCCGCAGCCCACGGGCGAGCTTCCCGAACGTGTCACCCAGCTGTCACTTGACGGCGATGTTACCTACACGCTGCCCAGCACTGATCTGCTCTCAGCTGGCCCTCCGGCCAAGGAGCGTTCGGAAGCCAACGACCGTGTTGTCGCAGCGCTGCGCGATGTCTTCGCAGAGTTCAAGATCAACGCCGAAGTGACCGGCTTCAGCCGCGGTCCGACGGTTACCCGCTACGAAGTCGAGCTGGGTCCGGGCACCAAGGTTGAGAAGATCACCAACCTGTCGAAGAACATCGCCTACGCGGTGGCCAGTGCTGAAGTGCGGATCCTGTCGCCGATCCCAGGCAAGTCCGCAATCGGCATCGAAATCCCCAACAGCGACCGCGAAACGGTCGTGCTCGGCGACGTTCTGCGCTCCGGTGCGGCCCGCCAAACGGAACACCCCATGGTTGTCGGTGTCGGCAAGGACGTCGAAGGCGGCTTCGTTGTCGCGGACCTGTCCAAGATGCCGCACATGCTCGTGGCCGGTGCCACCGGCTCCGGTAAGTCGAGCTTCATCAACTCCATGATCACCTCGATCATGATGCGGGCAACCCCGGATGACGTGCGCATGATCCTCGTCGACCCCAAGCGCGTGGAGCTGACGATCTACGACGGCATCCCGCACCTCATCACGCCCATCATCACCAACCCGAAGAAGGCTGCAGAAGCCCTCGAGTGGGTTGTGAAGGAAATGGACGCCCGCTACGACGACCTCGCACACTTCGGCTTCAAGCACGTGCGCGAATTCAACAAGGCCGTCCGCGAAGGACGCATCTCGCCGCCTGCCGGCTCGGAGCGCACGCTTCAGCCCTACCCGTACCTGCTGGTGGTTGTCGATGAGCTCGCCGACCTCATGATGGTCGCCCCGCGCGATGTTGAAGCATCGATTCAGCGCATCACTCAGCTGGCGCGCGCCGCCGGCATTCACCTGGTGCTTGCCACCCAGCGTCCGTCGGTTGATGTTGTCACCGGTCTTATCAAGGCGAACGTGCCTTCCCGCCTGGCGTTTGCAACCTCGTCACTGGCAGACTCCCGCGTGGTCCTCGACCAACCGGGTGCTGAAAAGCTCATCGGCCAGGGTGACGCTCTGTTCCTGCCGATGGGTGCATCGCGGCCCATGCGCGTGCAGGGTGCGTGGATCAACGAATCGGAAATCGAAAAGGTCGTTGAACACGTCAAGGGCCAGCTGTCGCCGAACTACCGCGAAGACGTCCAGCAGGCCGCCCCGCAGAAGCAGATCGACGAAGAGATCGGCGACGATATGGACGACCTTTTGCAGGCCGTCGAACTCGTCGTCACAACCCAGTTCGGCTCGACCTCGATGCTGCAGCGCAAACTGCGTGTGGGCTTCGCCCGTGCGGGACGACTCATGGACCTCATGGAGTCCCGCGGAATCGTCGGGCCGTCCGAAGGTTCGAAAGCTCGCGACGTGCTGGTCAAACCGGAAGACCTGCCCGCCACACTCGCCTACATCAAGGGCGAAACTCCGCCTGCAGAAGAATCAGCACCCGCAGACACCGCACCTGCCGCCCCAGCCGACACCAACCCCGGTGGGGTAGGAGGGGACCAGGTGAGCTCCACCTCGTCAGACCCGCTCAGCCATTCCGACTACACGGATGACAGCGGGCGGACTTACGACGCCGAAACCGGGCTTGAGGTCGTGGAAGCCGGCGGCGAGGACGCTTGGGATCTCACCGGCCGCTGAGCGATACAGTGAGCATGATGGAAACTTCGAAACAGGCACCCAGTTCGTGGAATGTGCCCAACGCTTTGACGGTCCTGCGGATCCTCATGGTTCCGCTGTTCCTGTGGCTGCTCCTGTCCCAGGGCGGGCAGGACCCGGTCCTGAGACTGTGGGCGTTCGGGATCTTCTGCCTGGCGATGATCACCGACTGGATTGACGGCACGGTGGCCCGCAAATACGGGCTGATCACCGACTTCGGCAAAATTGCCGACCCGATTGCCGACAAAGCGCTCATGTCCGCAGCGTTCATCGGTCTGGCGATCATCGGCGGACCCGGCGGTCTGCCGTGGTGGGTGCCGGTCATCATCCTTGTGCGCGAATACGGCATTACCGTGATGCGTCTGATCGTGGTCAAGAAGATCGTGCTCCCGGCTTCGAAGGGCGGCAAGATCAAGACTGTTCTGCAAACCGTGGCCGTGGGACTGCTGCTCCTGGTGGTTCCGGTTGGACACCTGGGCATTTCCGGACTGACCGTGGGGCTGCTGGTTGTGGCGTGGGTGATCCTCGTTGCCGCGATCGTCCAGACCCTGTGGTCGGGCATGCAGTACGTGGTTGATGTCAGCCGGGCATTGAAACAGGCAGGCTGAGACTGTGGGTGCTGCTGGTGGCGTTGAGAAGGTTGGTGCCGCTGGTGAGCCGCGGCCGGCTGCCCGCGAAGTCATTGCCGCAGCGACCCAGCGCGGCCTGACTGTTGCCACCTGCGAATCCCTGACGGCAGGTCTTCTGGCCGCTTCGCTGGCAGACGTGCCGGGTGCCTCGGCAGTTCTGCGTGGGGGACTGGTCACCTACGCGACCGGATTAAAGAACAGCTTGGCCGGGGTCGATGCTGGTCTCCTGAGCGAGCGGGGTGCGGTTGATCCCGATGTCGCTATGCAGATGGCACGAGGTTCCGCTCAGGTTTGCGGGGCTGATTTCGGGGTTTCCTGTACTGGGGTTGCGGGGCCCGAGCCGCAGGACGGCAAACCCGTCGGCCGCGTGTATATCGGGCTGTGGCGCGCCGGTGGCGGTTCTGCCGGCCGTGGCGACGGCGAAGGGCGCGGACGAGTTGAGCGGTTCGACTTTTCGGGCAGCCGAGCGCAGATCCGCAGTCAGGTTGTCGATGCCTGTTTGGAACTTCTGGCCGCGGCCGTGAAATGAGCCGGCGGTGGTCTTTCGGTGGTTTTCAGAGTGAGCGCGCTGAAACCTGAATGGATCATCAGTGCTTGAGTCAGGGCCGGCCTGTAGGCTTGGGGAACAAATCTTCACCGGCCGTGGTTGGTGATAGATGATGAACGAACAGATTTTTACGAGTCGCCTAGAGGGAGGCCACCTATGACTCTCGTCCGTACGGAAATCGGCGACACTCTGCGCTCGGCGCGCCGCCGTCAGAACCGCACTCTGCGCGATGTTTCGACGGGTGCGCGCGTTTCACTCGGTTACCTCAGCGAAATCGAACGCGGTCAGAAAGAAGCATCGTCGGAGCTTCTGGCATCCATTTGCTCTGCTCTTGATGTTCCGCTGTCAGTTGTTCTGCGGGAAGTCAGCGATCGCATCGCTCTGGCCGAAGGCGTCGAAATTCCGGACACCGTGCCGGCTGAAATGTCTGAAAGCTACCTGGGCGGGGACGCCCTGGCGCCGCAGCGCTGATTCTCTGCTGATGCAGCACACCGTTTACTGGGAGCTCATGGAAGATGAGTTCGGTTCAATGCGCGCTCGTTCGCTGCACACCGATCTCGCACTGAGTTCGCTTGGTTCCCGCACACCAGCTGAAGCCTTTGACGCTGGTTACGAGCCACGCGAAATCTGGGAAGCCATCTGCGAAAGCGCGGGGGTTCCTTTTGAGCGTCGTTTGGGCAAAGACAAACCACTGTCGACGCCTTTCTGATAACGGCAGGTTTCGTTTTCAGGTGACGTGTTCACCGCTGTAAAGCGCATTGAGCGCCGGGCTGTGTGCCCGGCGCTTCTGCATTTATGCGAAGGCCAAGCTCGCTGGCCTTGTGTGTCAGGTGTGCCGCGGACCTGCAGTTTCTTCGCGCCGGACGGATTTTGTCCACAGATTTGTAATGGGTCTGGTCTTGCGGTTGTCCAATCAATAGCCTGGAAAGCAGAACACGAAGATGTGGCGAACAGGAATCAAAGATGCTTTCTCTGCCTTTGCAGTCTCTGGTTGGCAACTCGCATGTGCGAAAGGTGCGGCGTTTGGCGGCCGCGGTGTGTGTCGGGTGCTTGGTCCTTTCTGGCTGTTCCAGTGGGAGTGCCGAGGCTGAAGGCACCAGGGAGTCTGCTTCTGGTTCGCCGTTTGCTGAACCTGAAGACCCAACCCCGAAGATTCCGGAATACACGGTTGAAGAAGGGCTTGAGCTTTCTGACGATGACAAACAGCTGGCCGACGAAGCCGTTGTCTTTTTCGCTGAGTACATGGCTGCCGGCAATAGAGCATTCCGAGACGGCGGAGTTTACTGGGAGAAATACAACAGCATGGTCGGCGATGACCTGTTGGAAGTGCAGGAACAAGGGCGTAAACAGGCTGAAGCTGACGGCTTTCTCGCGAAGAACGATTTGGTTGCGTCGGATGTGACAGTAGGCGACCTGGACTCAACTGTCCCCAAAGTGTTTGTTACGGCGTGCATGCATTACAGCGAGTGGGAAACTGAGAACTCTGACCGTGTGCGCGGGAAGAAGCAAGATTTCAACTCGGTTTCTGGGTATTTCCTGGAGAAACGCGGAGATGATTGGCTCGTTGTTGAGATCGGAAACGTGCAGAAAAAATGCGCCTAACTTCTGCCGCTGCAGTCAGTCTTTTGATCCTGACAGCGCACCTGTTGATCGCTACACCTGCCTACACTGCGTCGTGTGCGGCGTTCTCGGATGGAATCAATTGCTCCAACGAGGTTACGGAAAAAGGTACGGCGCCTCATAAGCCTGCCCCGTCCAAGCCCGGTTCTGGGCCTTCGAAGCAGCGTCCCGGCAAGCCAAAGGCGGGTAAGTCGGGTCCGCGGAAGCCGTCTCCGCCTCCTGTGCGGTGGCATAACCGGTGTGGTGGGCGTGTGATCAGTGTCGATGGTGGTCAGTGTTGGGTTCGGTATGAGCAGCCGCGGCAGCCGGCTAAGCCTGGCCGGCCATCAGGTGGCCGCGCGCCTGTGCAGGGTGAGCCGGCTGCACCGGCTGTTCCCGTTGTGACGCAGAAAGACTTCCAGTCGGTCCCTCTGTCTGCCGCGGAGGTTCATGTATGGCCGGATGGTTGGGGTGTTGCCGGCAAGCGCACAGCGTTTTGGACGGATGACACCACGCAGACGAAGACGTTGACCATGTTGGGCCAGGAAGTGACAGTCGAAGCAGTCCCTGTTTCGTGGCGGTGGGATTTTGGTGACGGAACAGTCAAGTGGACGCATTCGCCGTGGCGTAAGCCGGTGAGTTTGGAGCGCGCGGGCTTTTATCACGTGTACAGCGAAGCTGAGCACGTGAAAGTGACAGTCACTGTGAAGTATGAGGGCAGGTTCCGCGTGGGCAATGGCCCGTGGACGGACATTGAAGGAACAGCCGAAAAGACGAGCCCGCCGCGTGACGTGACCATATACCGCTACGAAAAATACGTGGTCGGCGAGCACTGCAAGAAGCAGAACTGCTTGGACGAAAACCGCGCTAACCGCTGAGACTCGCGCAAACAACTGCGCCTGCGGTGCGCCCTCTGCTTTTTGCGGGACTTCTGCGATGTTTCCCGGTGATGCGTCGTTCAGACACGCCGAAGCGCAATATAGAACACGTGTTCGGGTCGATGTATTGTTGTCATGCCGTCGAAAAAAGTTATCCACAGCTTTCGGTTCGGCATTTTCTATGTCAGTGCCTCGGTCTACAGTCAGAGCACAACGTCCAATGAGGAGGATCCATGGCAGAAAAGCCAGCATCCCGCACCGCTGAAGAGCGTGCGGCGGAACAGAAGGCGAAAGCTCTTGACTCGGCTCTGGGGCAGATTGACCGCCAGTATGGCAAGGGCGCAGTTATGCGTTTGGGTGACGACCAGCGTCCGCCCATCGAAGCGATTCCCACCGGTTCGCTCGCACTCGACGTAGCGCTCGGTGTCGGCGGTCTCCCGCGCGGCCGTGTCATCGAAATCTACGGACCGGAATCGTCCGGTAAGACCACGGTCGCCCTCCACGCTGTGGCAAGCGCCCAGAAGGCCGGCGGCATCGCGGCGTTCATCGACGCTGAACACGCGCTCGACCCGGTATACGCCAAGGCTCTCGGCGTCGATACCGACAACCTTCTTGTGTCTCAGCCTGACACCGGTGAACAGGCACTCGAAATTGCGGACATGCTCATCCGCTCCGGTGCCCTTGACATCATCGTCATCGACTCCGTTGCAGCTCTTGTTCCCAAGGCTGAAATCGAAGGCGAAATGGGTGACTCCCACGTCGGTCTGCAGGCCCGACTCATGTCGCAGGCACTGCGTAAGATCACCGGTGCTCTCGCAAACTCCAAGACCACCGCGATCTTCATCAACCAGCTGCGTGAAAAGGTCGGCGTCTTCTTCGGTTCACCCGAAGTCACCTCCGGAGGTAAGGCCCTGAAGTTCTACGCTTCCGTGCGCATTGACGTCCGCCGCATCGAAACACTCAAGGAGGGCGCGGACGCAGTCGGCAACAAGACCCGCGCGAAGGTCGTCAAGAACAAGGTTGCTCCGCCTTTCAAGCAGGCCGAATTCGACATCATCTACGGCAAGGGAATTTCCCGCGAAGGCAGCATCATCGACATGGGTGTCGACAACGGAATCATCCGCAAATCCGGTTCCTGGTTCACCTATGACGGTGACCAGCTGGGTCAGGGCAAGGAGAACGTGCGCCGCTTCCTTGCGGACAACCCAGACCTGCGTGACGAAATCGAACTGAAGATCCTGACCAAGCTGGGCATCGTCGGTTCCGAAGAAGCTGCGGAAGACCAGGAGGAGACTCCGGCCAATGCCTGACACAGTTGGCACTGTTCGCCAGCTGCAGGACCAAATCGACGCGATCTCCGCGGAACACGCCGCGGGGAATCGCGACGACTACCGCATCCCCTCAGACGACCCTGAGTACAAGCGGGCCAAAAAACGGGCACTCAACATCCTCAGTGCCCGCGACCATTCCTCAGCTGAACTGCGCGACAAACTGCTGAAGAAAGAACACCCCGAAGACGTCGTCGACACCCTGATCGACAAACTCACCAACGCGAACCTGCTTGATGACAGGGCCTACGCCCACGGCTACGTGCGCGCCCAACGACAGCGTCGAAGCCTGTCGAAAAAAGCTCTGCGTCTGCAGATGCGCAAAAAGGGTCTGCCTGACGGTGCCGTGGCAGAAGCGCTTGATGACGTCCAAGCGGAAGACGAACACGAACTCGCGTTCTCTGTCGCCATGAAAAAGGCACACAGCACCCGCGGGCTTCCCAGAGAAGTCCGGGAACGCAGAATCCTCGGCATGCTCGCTCGTCGCGGATTCCCCACGGGCATCTGCCTTGACGTCACACGACGAGCACTCGACGAAGTCTGACGTCGCCGGCTGGGCGTGCGCAGGGGCTAACCACTCAAATGTCAGCTGCCAGACCGCGGACTCAAGCTGATGCTCTCGTTTATGCCGAAGGTTTTGCGCAGCACCGTGCGCATTGCCTCATAACCGCAAACACCATGCACGCCGGGGCCGGGTACGGCAGCCGCTGAACACAGGGCAACCCGTGCCGTCATCCCATTGACAGTGCGAACCATGCCAAAAGAATAGGGATCCCAGGCCAGCCGCGGCCGGGCCACAAGGCGGTAAGCGTCAACACTGCCAGCCGCAATGTCACCGCCAACATAATTCGCGTTGTGCTCACTCATCCTTGACGCAGGAACACAACGCGAAGCAACAACAACATCGCGGAAACCAGGAGCAAAACGCTCAACCTGTCGGACCACGTGCTCCGTAACGTCAATGGAACACCCCAAGGGCACATGCGCATAGGTCCACAGTGGGCGCAGGCCGCCCACCTCACGCGAAGGATCGGCAACCGTCGGATCACTCGCAAGAACCAGAGGCGACGGCGGCATCACACCTCGGGAGACCGCGTGCTGTGATGCAGCGATTTCCGACCACGTGCCACCCAGGTGCACCGTACCGGCCCTCCCGACATTCTGATCACGCCACGGAACAGGGCCCGACAGCACGAAGTCAACCTTGGCAACACCGCCGTCATGCCCAAGAGACCGCAAGCTCCTCTTCACCGAAGCAGGCAGATGCTCGGCAAAGATTTCTGCAGCAGCCTCTGCAGTCGTATCGCACAGATAGGCCCGCGCCGGCGGTAGCTGGGAAGAATCGGAAATATGAGCACCCGTGACAAACGAACCGCCATGGGCCTCAATA
The DNA here is from genome assembly GCF_001806835.1 of Brevibacterium sp. HMSC24B04. Classification (NCBI taxonomy): domain Bacteria; kingdom Bacillati; phylum Actinomycetota; class Actinomycetes; order Micrococcales; family Brevibacteriaceae; genus Brevibacterium; species Brevibacterium sp. HMSC24B04. Next base: position 37,069 of record NZ_KV786100.1, read on the forward strand.
TCCGCCACAAGAGCATCCACAATCGCCTGAGAACCACCTTGTGGAATTGGCCAACCGCCCAAGTGACCCGTCATCGCGAGCATAAGTCCCACACCCGCTGATGAAAGCGTTCCAAGCCGCCCAGGGGAGTGGGCGGCCACCCCACCCAACAGCGCACGAGCCCGAGTACCAGAAAACAATCCCGAACCTCCGGTCCGTGCGACCTTGGCCACCGAACCAACAAAGCTCGCGGCCGCAGCGGCACCTCGGGCGTTCAGAACCTCACGCGGCACCCCGCGCTTCGACCCCAGACCCAGTGCAACCACCGCATCGGGGGCTTCAAGCAAAGGCAAGAACAGATCACGCCAACGAGAACCGTCAACACCCAGTTCGGCAGCCGTCCGATCGAGACTGTGCCACGCAACCGCGGCAGGCTTATCCTCAAGCGGATGCGCGTAGGAGGCTTCCGGCAGAAGCAGATCAACACCTCGGGAAGGCAGATCAAAAGCAGCAAAGAAAGGCGAAACAACAGCAAGCGGATGAACAGCCGAACATACATCGTGCACAACACCATCAGCCAAACCCAGGTCCGCAGTGCGCGCCCCACCGCCGATGGTCGGCTGAGCTTCATACACCACAACCTGCAGGCCGGCGCGGGCCGCCGTCACAGCAGCCGCCAAACCATTCGGGCCCGAACCGATGACAACAACGTCAGGACACTCGCTGCTCATGGTGCGCAGTATCCCACAGCGACGGCAGCGCCACCGGCCACACGACACTGCAGGACCCACACGCCCAACGGCTAGAATGACGCCTGATGACTGAGGCAACGATGACTGACACAGCAACCGCACACCCGCGCACCTACGAGGTCAAAACCTACGGGTGCCAAATGAACGTGCACGACTCCGAACGGCTCTCGGGGCTCCTTGACGATGCCGGATACTCCCCAGCGGATGCCGGCGAACAGGCAGACATCGTCGTCTTCAACACCTGCGCGGTACGCGAAAACGCCGACAACCGGCTCTACGGGAACCTCGGCCGTCTGGCCGAAGTTAAAGAACAGCGCCCCGGCATGCAGATTGCCGTCGGCGGCTGCATGGCGCAGAAAGACCGCGACACCATTATCAAACGCGCCCCCTGGGTCGACGTGGTCTTCGGCACCCACAACATGGGCTCCCTGCCGGTGCTGCTGGAACGGGCCCGCCACAACCAGGAAGCACAAGTCGAGATCAAAGAAAGCCTCGACGTCTTCCCCTCAACCCTGCCCACTCGCCGCGAATCCACCCACTCCGGCTGGGTGTCGATCTCAGTCGGCTGCAACAACACGTGCACCTTCTGCATCGTCCCGGCGCTGCGCGGCAAAGAAAAAGACCGCCGTCCCGGTGACATCCTCGCCGAAGTCGAAGCACTCGCGGCCGAAGGCGTTGTCGAAGTGACCCTGCTGGGTCAGAACGTCAACTCCTACGGCACCGAATTCCGCGACAAGGGCGCATTCGCCAAGCTGCTGCGCGCCGTCGGCCAGGTTCCCGGAATCGAGCGCGTGCGCTTCACCAGCCCACACCCGGCCGCATTCTCCGACGACGTCATCGACGCCATGGCCGAAACCCCCACCGTCATGCCGCAGCTGCACATGCCCCTGCAGTCCGGATCGGACAAAGTCCTCAAAGACATGCGCCGCTCCTACCGCACCAAACGGTTCATGGGCATCCTCGACAAAGTGCGCGAACGCATCCCGAACGCCGCCATCACCACCGACATCATCGTCGGCTTCCCCGGAGAAACCGAAGAGGACTTCCAGGGCACGATGGACATCGTCGAACAGGCCCGCTTCGCCCAGGCCTTCACCTTCCAGTACTCCATCCGCCCCGGCACCCCGGCGGCTGAAATGGACAACCAGATCCCCAAGGACGTCGTCCAGGAGCGCTTCGAACGTCTGACCGCTCTGCAGGACCGCATCTCCCTGGAAGAGAACCAGGCGCTGGTCGGCACGGAAGCTGAAATCCTCGTGACCGGACTGCCCGATGAGGAACACGGCAGGTTCTCAGGCCGCGCCCGGGACAACCGGCTGGTGCACGTCAAAGCCGACCCGGACACTCCTGTGCGCCCGGGTGACTTCGTCACCACCACCCTGACGGAGGCCAAGCCCTACTTCCTCATCGCGGATGCCCCGTACACCTTGCGCACGTCCCCGGCCGGCGACGCTTGGGACCTCGCGCAGGCAGACAGCTGCGGTGCAGGTCCCAGCTCAGCAGGCCCCGCCGGCCCCACTGTCCTGGGCATGCCGACCATCCGCACACGATGACCTTCCGCGCCGCCGTTGTCCCTGCCGCGCCGGTGTACACGGCCGGCGTGACACGCACCCGGACACCAGCGGAAGACACGCTGCGCCAAGCCATGCTCACAGCGATCACCTGGGCCGCGGGCGAAAGCACAGAAATCGGCATAGACGCTGACACCCCGCTTGTGGGGCTCGGGCCCTACGGCATCGACCGAGGCGTCGACATGCGCACGGGACAGCTCCTCACCGGAAGCGCATGGCAGGCCGCGGTCGCTGAACTGGCCGATGATGCCTCTCGGCAGGCTGTCCAAGACGCCTGCGCCCGCGCCGGCTCCGCAGCACTGCTGGCGGTCGAGGCGGAGCTGACCCCCGTCCCACCGGACCGCGCACAAGCCGCACTCATCACCTTCGACTTCTCTGCCACCTCGACCCCAGATGGGCCCCTGGCCCCCGTCGAAGGCGCGCCAGAACACGACCGGGCACTCATGGAGGCCATCCAAGCTGGTCAAGCCCAAGCCCTGACTCACGCTGCACGGGATGCTCGAACCTACGCGTCCAACACCGAGTCGCTGCAGAGACTTCTGAGCGCTCACGGCCAACCCGACGTCCACGTTGACTTCGACGCAGAAACCCTCGGCACTCGCACGGCCGTGTTGCGAATGGAGTTTCCGTGACAGCTCCAGTCCGTCCGGTCATCAACATCGTCGGCGCAACGGCAACCGGTAAATCGGACCTCGCGGTGCGCCTTGCCGAACACTACGGCGGCGAAATCATCAACGCCGATGCCATGCAGTTCTACCGCGGTATGGACATCGGCACCGCCAAAATCACGCCGGCCGAAACCAGGGGAGTGCCACACCACTTGCTCGATGTTCTCGACGTGACCCAAGACGCCAGCGTCAGCGAATTCCAACAGCAGGCTCGCGAACTCATTGCAGATATGCGGTCCCGCGGCGTGCAGCCCATCCTGGTGGGCGGCTCTGGTCTTTACGTGCGTGCGGCAACCGACGTCATGAACTTCCCGGGCACAGATCCCAGTCTGCGCTCGCGTTTGGAGCGGATTGCTGAACTCGACGGTACACGCGATCTTCACGCTCTGCTGACGGAACTCGACCCGGAAGCCGGGGCGAAGATCAAAATCGAAGACTCCCGGCGCATCGTGCGCGCCCTGGAAGTCATAGCGCTGACCGGCGAAACCTTCACATCGCACCTGCCCGAATACACCTACGCCATGCCGACGGTGCAGATCGGCCTGCGCATGAACCGTGACGAACTGCGCGAACGTATCAGCACCCGCGTTCACCGCATGATTGATGACGGCTGGGTTGATGAAGTTCGCGCGCTCATCACCGCGGGAATCGAGGAATCAACAACCGCGGCAGCTGCGATCGGCTACCGTCAGCTGATCGCCTATGTGCGCGGCACCATGACACTCGACGAGGCCACCCAGCAGACCATCATCCGCACCGGCCAGTTCGCCAAACGACAGGAAACCTGGTTCAAACGTGACCCGCGCATCCACTGGCTGGACGCCGACAGTCCAGAGCTTTTTGAACAGGCAGTGAGCATCATCGACAGGCAGGAGACCGCATGAAACTCACCAAGGGGCACGGAACTGAAAACGACTTCCTCCTGTACGCCGACGACACCGTCAGGCTCGAACCTCACGCAATTGCCGCCGTCTGCGACCGCCGAACCGGCATCGGCGCCGACGGTGTCATTCGCGCTGCGAGCATCGGCTCGATCGACACTCCCGCGGCTCGCGCCGCTGAAGAGGCCGGCGCTCAGTGGTACATGGACTACCGCAACGCGGATGGCTCACCAGCGGAAATGTGCGGCAACGGGGTGCGGGTCTTCACTCATTTCCTACGTGAAACTGGGCTGCAGACCGGGGAGAAGCTCGTGATCGGAACAGCTGTCGGCCCCGTAACGGTCGAAACGACCGCAAGTCCTTTCGCCAACGCTGCCGGTTCCGCACATAACGCCGACGCAGCCACGTGGTATCGCGTTCGTCTGCCCCGCGGGCCCAAACCGATTACCGATGACGCCTTTGCTGCTGTGGCCAACCTCCGTCCACCCAGGCCCGCGGCGAGTGTCGATATGGAGAACCCGCACACCGTCGTCGCTGTGGCCCAAGCATCTGAGCTTGAGGCCCTTGACCTGCGCAAACCACCCGAGGTCCAGCCCGTGCCGCCGGACGGCACGAACGTCGAGTTCATTGTCATCGAACAGGGGCCCGCGCCCGAGGTCACTGATCCTCGACTGCAGAAGGCGGGGCACCTGAGTATGCGGGTCTACGAGCGAGGTGTCGGGGAGACCCGCGCGTGCGGCACCGGGGCGTGTGCGGCGGCTCTGGCCGCTAGCCACTGGGCTGGGAAGGCGGCACCTCGGGAGTGGCTTGTCACCCAGCCGGGCGGGACAGTGCTCGTCGAGGTGGAGGACGACTATGCGGTCCTGTCCGGGCCCGCTGTTCTTACGGCAGAGGCTTCGCTTCTCTGAGAGCTGTCAGCGCGAGGCCGACGTGGTGTCCGTGCGTCTGAGTTGCTGCCGTGGGCAGTCGTCACTCCGGCGCGACAGCCGAAAGGATCCGGAACCCCTTAGATGATGCAGCGCGGGAAATGGTGAAGCCCTCGGGCAGGTTTTCCTGCATCCACTTCTGCAGCGAGTCTGAGCCGAGGTTTTTGGCTACAACGAGGAGTGCTTCCCCGCCGGGCGTCAGTCGGGGCAGCCAGGTCAGAAGAAGTTCGTGCAGCACGTCTTTGCCCACGCGGATCGGCGGGTTGGACCAAATCGCGTCGAAGCGGACATCGTCTGGGATCTGTTCGGCGGTGACGGGGCGGATCGAGCTGAGCCCCGCCTCGGCGGCGTTCTTCTTCGTCAGTTCGAGTGAGCGTTCGTTGACATCGAGAGCCCAGATGCGGGTGTCCGTCCCGGCGTCACGGGCGGCGAGACCGGCGTGCAGCGCGATCGGACCCCAGCCGCACCCCATGTCCAGCAGGTTGCCGGCGGGCACCTCGGGCAGGCGGTCCAGAAGGACCGCGGTGCCCTTGTCCACGCGGCCGGGCGAGAACACGCCGGCGTCCGTTGTGACTGTCAGGTCGTGACCGGCCAGGCGCACCTCAAGTGGGCGCGGACGTGACTGTGCGTTTGGGGCGGAAGAAAAGTAGTGCTCGCTCACGGCATCCAAGCCTACGCGCTCGCGGCACCGAAAACTGCGCCCTGTGGGACAATGGGCGGCAATGCGAGAAGAAGACGAACTTTCGACCCCCGGCACCTCGGGCAAGACCCCCGGCACCTCGGGTCCCGACGAAACCCGCCCCGGCACCTCGGGCAAGACCCCCGGCTCCCCGAAAACACAGCCCACCCGCGAAGACGACATCCTCAACCGCGTCCTGTCGCGGGCCGACTCATCGCTCACAGCAGCGGAACTCGCCGCTGACGACGACACCAACTTCGACGTCCAGGAGCGTGCCGCACTGCGCCGTGTGGCCGGTCTGTCGACGGAACTCGAAGACGTCACGGAAGTCGAATACCGCGACGTCCGCCTGGAGAATGTGGTGCTCGCCGGGGTGTACACGGAAGGCACGGCCGAAGCCGCCGAAGACTCTCTGCGCGAACTCGCAGCACTTGCCGAAACTGCCGGCTCGACTGTCCTCGACGGTGTCATTCAACGCCGCGACACCCCGGATCCGGCCACCTACTTAGGCCGCGGCAAGGCACGCGAACTCGCCGAAATCGTAAATGCCGTCGGCGCTGACACCGTCATCTTCGACTCTGAACTCGCACCGTCCCAGCGCCGTGCACTGGAAGACGTCGTCAAGGTGAAGGTCGTAGACCGGGTGGCGCTTATCCTCGACATCTTCGCCCAACACGCCAAAAGTCGCGAAGGCAAGGCACAGGTCGAACTCGCACAGCTGGAATACCTGCTGCCGCGTCTGCGCGGCTGGGGTGAATCCATGTCGCGTCAGGCCGGTGGCCAGGTGGCAGGCGGTGCCGGAATCGGTTCGCGCGGTCCCGGTGAAACCCAGATCGAACTCGACCGTCGCCGCATCCGCAAGCGCATGGCGAAGCTGCGCCGCGACATCGCCAAAATGACCCCGGCCCGCGAGGTCAAACGCTCCTCCCGCAAACGCAACCGCATCCCCTCGGTCGCGATCGTCGGCTACACCAACGCTGGCAAGTCGAGCCTGCTCAACCGGCTGACGGACGCCGGGGTCATGGTGCAGAACGTCCTGTTCGCCACCCTCGACCCGACCGTCCGCGCCGCCGAGGCCGAAGACGGCCGCACCTACACCCTGACCGACACGGTCGGCTTCGTGCGCAATCTTCCGCACCAGCTGGTCGAAGCGTTCCGCTCCAGCCTGGAAGAGGCCGGGCAGGCCGATGTTCTGCTCCACGTGGTCGACGGTTCGCACCCCGACCCGGAAGGGCAGATCGCAGCTGTCCACGACGTCCTCGCCGATGTCGTCGACCCTTCCGTGCCCGAACTCATCGTCATCAACAAGGCCGATATCGCTGAGCCCGACGCCGTCGCCCGCCTCATGCGCCGCCACCCCGGCGCGGTGGCGGTCTCCGCACACACCGGTGAGGGTCTCGACATTCTGCGCACCGCCATCGCAGAAGCGCTCCCGCACCCCGAATACGAACTCACCGTCCTCATTCCCTATAACCGCGGCGACCTGCTCTCGGCTGTGCACGAAGACGGTGAAATCGAGCGCATCGAACACATTGACGACGGCACCGTCGTCCACGCTTTCGTCAACGGCGAACTCGCCGCCCAGCTCGAACCCTTCCGCCGGCCCGACATGTTTGCCGGTGCCGGATCAGCCGAGGACAGCATCCCGGGGCAGGTGCCCGACTCACCTGAGTCCACCTCGTACGAGGTGCCGACCCCCGACGCCGAGACCACCTCGCCAGACCGTGTCTCACCTGATCCCACCTCGGGGGATGATCCGGCGGGGGACCGCGAATGAAGGACGTCGCGGGACTGCTGGAGAAGGCCGTCGCCGCACTCAACGGCAGTCCCCGCGAGGGCCAGCAGCAGATGGCTGAGGCTGTGAACTCGGCTCTGGAAAGCGAAACGCACCTGCTGGTGCAGGCGGGAACCGGGACGGGAAAATCCCTGGGATACCTCGTGCCCGCGGTGCGCTACGCCGTCGGCTCTGGTGAACGTGTCATCGTCTCCACCGCAACGCTTGCGCTGCAGGCGCAGATCGTCGACCGGGACATCCCGCGGTTGGCCAAAGCCCTGCGTGAAGACTTAGGCCGCCGGCCGAGTGCGGCTGTGCTCAAGGGGCGGCGGAACTACCTGTGCAAACACAAACTCGCCGGGGGATACCCGGATGACGAGGCGGGGCTCCTGTTCGACATGGGAGCTGACGACGCGGCACACCGGGGCGGATCCATGAGCGCCCTGGAATCCGAGATCGCCCGCATCCGATCGTGGGAACAGTCCACTGACACGGGCGACCGCGACGACTTGGTGCCCGGAGTCTCCGACCGCACATGGTCGCACGTGTCCGTCAACGCCTACGACTGCCTGGGCCAAAAATGCCCCATGGTCGAAGAGTGCTGGGCGGAACTGGCACGGACAAAGGCCTCGGGTGCAGATGTCGTCGTCACCAACCACGCCCTGCTGGCGATCGACGCCTTCGGCGAAAACTCGGTGCTGCCGTCCCATTCGGCTGTCATCATCGACGAAGCCCACGAACTGCGCGACCGCGTGACGTCTGCCCTTACCGGCAGCCTGACCGACGCGATGCTGTCAGCGGCGCACTCGGCGGCACGGAAACACACCGGTGCAACACCGGCGGCGCTGAGTGATTTCGATACCGCGCGCACCTCGTTTGCGGATGCGCTCGACCAGGCCGAAGCCGGTCTGCTGCGGATGTGGCCAGAACCTCTGCAGGACGCGGTCGTGGCTCTGCGCGACAGCGCTCGCACGCTGCTGAGCGCATGCGGTGACGCAGAACGCGGCAAAGAGGCAGACTCCGGCCTGACAGTGGCGCGCGCTCGCATTCAGGAGGTCTTCGACCTCGCGGAGCGCATGACCGACGGCAGCGCCAACGACGTCGTCTGGGTCAGCCGGAATTCGTTCCGGGGCACGGAAACCGTCAGCCTCGTCATCGCTCCGCTGTCCGTTGCCGGCACCATGCGCCGCGGCCTGTTCGAAGAGGCGACCGTCGTCGCAACCTCAGCAACCCTGGCTCTTGGCGGTCGTTTTGAACCGGTCGCCGCCTCTCTTGGTCTGGAGGGCCCCGACAGTCCGCGCTACGACAGTCTCGACGTGGGCTCACCCTTCGAGTACCCCAAACAGGGCATCCTCTACGTTGCCGGCCATCTGCCCAAACCCGGCCGAGGGGGCCTCAACGTCGAACAGCTTGAAGAGCTGCGGGAACTCATTGAAGCCTCTCGCGGGGGAGCGCTCGGGCTGTTCTCATCGAAAGCCGCCGCCGAACAGGCCGCCGAATACATGCGTGAGAACACCGACTTGCCGATCCTATTGCAGGGCGAAGATGGGCTTGGCAGCCTCGTGCGGTCCTTCAGCTCTGACGCCGAGTCGAGTCTGTTCGGCACCATTTCTCTGTGGCAGGGAGTGGACGTCCCCGGGGACGCCTGCCGCCTTGTGCTGATCGACAGGATTCCCTTTCCCCGTCCTGACGATCCGCTGGCCACTGCGCGGACGGAAGCCGCCGCCCGCCGAGGTGCCAACGGCTTCATGGCCGTCTCCGCAACTCACGCTGCTCTCAAGCTGGCGCAGGGGGCCGGGAGGCTTATCCGCTCAACTTCCGACCGCGGAGTTGTCGCGGTGCTCGATTCGCGACTGCGCACGGCCCGCTACGCGAACTTCCTCATGGCGACCTTGCCGCCCATGTGGACGACAGAAAGCCCCGCGGTGGTCCGCGGGGCTCTCGAAAGACTCAAACCGGAAGACTAGACGCGGCGGATGACGGCCGTTACGACGCCCATGATGGTGGCAAAGGTGCCGTCAATGGGTTCGTAGTCCGGGTTCTGCGGCAGCAGCCACTGCTTGCCGTCCTTGCGCTTGAGCGTTTTGACCGTTGCTTCGTCGTCCAGTAGGGCTGCGACGATTTCGCCGTTCTCGGCGGTCGGCTGACTGCGCACAACCACCCAGTCGCCGTGGCAGATGGCCGCATCGATCATCGAATCGCCGACCACGTTGAGCAGGAACAGGTTGTCACCGGCGCCGACAACCTGGCGAGGCAGGACGAAAACGTCGTCCACATTCTGTTCGGCCGTGATGGGGCCGCCGGCGGCAATGCGACCGACCACGGGAATGGCGGCGGCGTTCGCCGATGTGTCCGCTGCCGGCGTTTCAACGACCTCAGCCGGATTGACTACTTCGATAGCACGCGGACGTTTGGGATCGCGGCGCAGATAGCCGAGCTTTTCCAGCTGGTTGAGCTGGTGCGCAACAGACGAAAGGGAAGCAAGGCCGACGGCCTTGCCGATCTCACGCATGCTCGGGGGATATCCGTTGCTGTGCACGGACGCCTCGATCGTCTCGAGCACCTGACGCTGGCGGGCCGACAGCGAACGGTCGTCCGCGGCAGCTGAAGCGACCGGCAGGGGAGACTCGCTGTCACGGCGCTTGCGGAACGAGCTGACCTCCTTGGCCACTTCGGTGTCACGTGGGCGGCCGCGAGTGCGACGCGACTGTGTCATGACTCAGTCCTCTCGCCCCGAACCCCTGACATTACTGCAGGTCAGAAGCTTGGAGCCGGTTATGTCAGTGCCTCGTGGGAAGCTCTGAACAGTGGAAATCGGATGCAGTGTTCGAATCCATTTTCACATAGATGTTCGACAAACATTGGATTGTGTTCTAATGTGTGTCTTAGAACATCAGTTCGAATAATGCGAATGGCCGTGGGGCAAGCGGCCGTACGCCACATCGCATTGTCGGGGCCGAAGGCTCTGGCTGTGTTAGGAGGAAGAATGCACACGCTCACTCGCGCACCGCACCGTTCGGTAAGGGAAGGCCGGATCTTTTGGGTGCGGCGCATGGCGGCTCTCGCTGTCATCGCTGCGGTAGCTCTGTGCGCCGTCCTCTTCATCCGGTCAGAGGCTTCGGCCTCGAATGCGGAACCGCTCTATGCGGAAGACACCCAGATGGTCATCGTCGAAGAAGGCCAGTCACTGTGGGAAATCGCCCGTGACTCCGCTGGTGGGGAAGACGTTCGTGACGTTCTGACCGCCATCGTCGACATGAACGGTCTGGACTCTTCCACGGTTCACCCTGGCCAGCGCATCCTCGTTCCCTCCCGATAGGATTGGCCTGACCGCGCCGCGCGGTCAGCATTAGCCGAATGGAAACGAGGATTGATGGCCCAGAGGATCGGGACGGCGTCACGTCACACCAGTGAATCCAAGGTCGACGTCACAATTGATCTCGACGGAACAGGGAAATCCGACATCTCAACCGGAGTCCCTTTCTACGACCACATGCTTGACGCGCTGGCTCGCCACTCCCTGTGCGACCTGACGGTCAAAGCCGAAGGCGACATCGAAATCGATGTTCACCACACGGTCGAAGACACCGCCATCACCATCGGCTGGGCACTGAAAGACGCTGTCGGAGACAAAGCGGGCATCCGCCGCTACGGCGACGCGGCAGTTCCTTTGGATGAAGCACTCGCGCAGGCTGTTGTCGACATCAGCGGCCGCCCGTACTTCGTTCACACCGGCGAACCCGAAGGCTTCCAGTACGCCATGATCGGCGGACACTTCACGGGCTCCATGGTCAGCCACGCCCTTGAATCTCTTTCCATCAACGCGGGCCTGACCGTCCACCTCACACTTGTTGCCGGTCGGGACCCGCACCACATTGCAGAAGCTGAATTCAAGGCCTTTGCTCGCGCTCTGCGCATGGCGCTTGAAGCCGACCCGCGCACTGGTGGAGCTATTCCCTCCACCAAGGGGGCCCTGTGAACACAGCACTCGTAGTCACACCCTTCGGCGACCCCAAACAGCTTGCAGCCGCTTGCGTGTTGAGCGATATTCGGGGTTCTGTCGTGCCCGTCGGCGGCTTTTCGGCCATTGTTCTTGACGACGCCAGCCGCGAACACGCCACCGAAGTCACCCAGAAGCTGTCGAAGATGGCTGGCCGTTACGAAGTTCTTCTGCTTGTCCGTGAAGACGACGCCATCGCCTCCGGCCACTACCGCGGGGGCAAGCGTCAGTCAGAAGTACCGGCGGGCCTGGCCCTGCAGAACCTCCCCGAAGACGTCGAGCGTCTGCTTCTGGGGCAGGCAGATCCCGCTGACATCGAAGGCGCGCAGCACACGGCTGATATCAGCAAGATGCAGGCAAGCGCACTGACTATGACGGGCGCTCGTGCCGCAATTGCGCGCACCGCAATCGTCTGGATGATCGTCGCCGCAGTTGCATTCGTCGCACTGGTCATCGGCGCTGTTGTTGCTCTCAGCGGCCCTTGGTACATGTGGATCGCCACCGCGCTGGCGGCCGGTGTCTTCGGCGTGAGCCTGTTCCGCATCAACAAGCTGCTGGGGCGCAGAAAATGACCACCGTTGCGGTTCTCGACGCCGGATCGGGCAATGTGCGCTCCGCAGTCCGGGCGCTTGAAGCCGCCGGCGCGCAGGTCCATCTGACCGCACAGCCGCAGTACCTGCTGGCAGCAGACGGCCTCGTCGTCCCGGGCGTTGGCGCTTTTGCGTCGGTTATGGACGAACTGCGCGCAGTCGGAGCTCCGGCAATCATCGCCGACAGGCTCGAACGCGGAATGCCGGTATTGGGCATCTGCGTGGGCCTGCAGGTCATGTTCGAGCAGGGTACCGAACACGGAGTGACCGCAGAAGGTCTTGGCCTGTGGAACGGCTCCGTCACCAAGCTTTCAGCCCCCGTTGTTCCCCACATGGGGTGGACAACGGTGCAGCCGCCAGCAGGTTCGCTGCTGTTCAATGGAATCACCGACGAGCACTTCTACTTCGTCCACTCCTATGCAGCGCACACAGCACCCAGCACAGGGGAGGCGACGTATGCCGAACACGGTGAAAAGTTCATAGCCGCTGTTGAGGACGGGCCGCTCAGCGCGGTGCAGTTCCACCCAGAAAAGTCCGGTCGGGCAGGTCTGAAGCTCCTTGCCAATTGGATTGACAGCCTCGACGCTTCCCACATATAGGAGAATCAGTGACTGAAGCAGACCGCCTTGTGCTCTTTCCCGCAGTCGACATCGTCGACGGCAAAGCCGTCCGCTTGCACCAGGGTGAAGCCGGCACCGAAACCGACTACGGCCAGCCGCTGGAAAACGCGCTGAAGTTCCAAGAAGCCGGAGCGGAATGGCTCCATCTCGTCGACCTTGACGCTGCTTTCGGCCGCGGTGACAACCGGGCCATCATCAAGGAGCTCATCGCTTCGGTCGACCTCAAGGTCGAACTCTCCGGTGGTATTCGCGATACTGCGGCACTCGAAGCCGCCCTCGAAATCGGTGCAGCTCGCGTCAACATCGGTACGGCAGCTATCGAAAACCCCGAATGGACGGCCGACATCATCCGTCAGCACGGTGACGCCGTTGCAGTCGGGCTTGACGTTCGCGGCGAAATGCTTGCCGGCCGGGGCTGGACGAAGGAAGGCCGCAGCCTGTGGGATGTCATCGACGAACTCCAGGCCGCCGGATGCTCGCGCTACGTTGTCACCGACATCAACACCGACGGTACTCTCAGCGGTCCCAACACGGAGCTTCTGCAGAAGATTGCAAGCACCACCGGCACGCCGGTTACCGCTTCCGGTGGGATCTCGTCGCTTGATGACCTCGCTGCTCTGCGCAAGCTCGTACCCGCTGGTGTTGACTCCGCCATCATCGGCAAGGCTCTCTACGCCGGCCGATTCACCATGAGCGAAGCACTCGAGGTCGCTGGTCGTCCATGACAAACGGCACGCCCGACCAGCCCCAGCTGCCCGAACACCTCAAGGGCATGTTCGGCAGCGCTGCGAGCCCAGACGGTTCTGCGTCGCCTGACGGTCAGGTTGGCTCTGGGGGAGAGGGTAACCAGGCCGACTCTGCCGGGGCCGGAAATCAGACTGACTCCGCGGGAACCGCGTGGAAGGGCCGCGAGCTCAAACCCAACCCCTTCTCTGGCGATACCGGTGAAGCTGACCCGCGGGTGACGGCGGCGCTTGAAGCCGCCACGGCCAATCCTTTTGACCCTGCCGCCCACATCGGGGTAGTCGAGGCGCTGAAGAACTCGCGTGTTTATGCGCCGATTCTTCCCGAGGCTCTCAGCAAATCTGTGGGCGAACACGGGCTCATGGTCGATAACAGCTCGGACATGGCCATGGTGCGCCTGTCATCGGAAGACGGCCGCGAGGCCACGCCTTGCTTCACTTCGATTCCCCTTCTCACTCAATGGGGGACTCAGGCTAGGCCTGTGCCGATCGAAGCTGAGCGGCTGGGCTTGGGCGCGGTAGATGAAGGCTCGCAGCTGGTCATCATCGACCCGGGCAGCGCACACGCCTTTCTGCTACGCAGGCCCGCTCTGTGGGCCTTTGTGCAGGGACACGAATGGACGCCTTCGTGGGCCGACAGAGAAGTCGCGCAGGCCATCGGCGACATCGCGGCGCAGTTTTCGTGGATCGCATCTGTAGGCGCAGGTCCCGGCAGCCAGAGGATTGTCACGGGCGGGCCCGAACTGGCAATTGTTCTCACCCTCGACGGCGAACCTGATTTCAGTGCTTTCCAAGCCCGCCTGGCCGAGCACCCCATCATCGTTGACCGGGTCGATTCCCTGACCATCACGGTCCGCTGATCATCACGCTGCGCTGAGCCCAAAGGCCATTAGCCGCGACGTCATGTGATGCCGAGCCCCTATGTCAGGGACCCAGCACCTGCGCCCACGCTTTAGCAACAAATACTCCGGTTGGCAGTGGCTGCTAAGGCGAAGATTCCGGCTTAGGGGTGTTTGTGTGCGGCTAAGGCGCAGATTCCGGCTAAGCGGTGTTTTCGCGCTGCAGGTTGCGGGCAGTCCTTTGGCATGGCACACGAGGTGCCGCCCGGGCTGGCTTCGAGCGTTCACCTTGTTCTGCGGCTTCTGACAGAGCTCTGCACCTGCGCCCACGCTTTAGCAACAAATACTCC
>NZ_KV786100.1:51460-72912 GCF_001806835.1 Brevibacterium sp. HMSC24B04
AGGCGCAGATTCCGGCTAAGCGGTGTTTTCGCGCCACCGAGTTCCCTCCCGAGGCGCTCATTCCGCCCGCCGAGAACGCACGAGGTGCCGCCCGCATCGTGACCGAGCCTCCACCTCGTCATGTGATGCCCCGCCCACGCTTTAGCAAGAAAAACTCCCGTTAGCAGTGGTTGCTAAGGCGCGGATTCCGGCTAAGCGGTGTTTGCGTGCGGCTAAGGCGCGGATTCCGGCTAAACGGTGTTTTCGCGCTGCCGAGTTCCCACCCGAGGCGCTCATTCCGCCAAGCAACACAGAAGCCCAAAGCAAAAACACGAACGCCCCGGCAGGAATCCTGCCGGGGGCGTTCGTGTTCAGCTAGAGCAGCTCACGCGACGCCGAGCCTGTTCAGCTCACGCCGCGCTCAGCTCACGCAGCTGAAGAAGATCAGGCCTGTTCCTGCTTCTTCTTAGCTTCGGTGACAACGGTTTCGATGCGGGCACCGAGTTCTGCGTCGACGTTCTTCCAGTACTGGAAGACCTTGGGCAGCAGTTCCTTGTCCCACACGCCCATGACGTGACCGGAGATGTTGTGAACCAGGCGGTCGCGAGCAGCGTCGTCGAGAACGTTGCGCACGAGGTTGCCAGCCTGGTTGAAGTCGCCGTCGTTTTCACGCAGCGTCTGAGCGGCGCGAACAATGTCGGACTGCGGAACGTCAACGAGGTTGACGTCGGTTGCAACCGATTCGTCAGCGCGCGGGCCGTCGTACGAGTTCGGTGCGTACTCGGGCTGGTCGGCCGGGTACAGCTCGTAGCGCATCTGGCCGTCGCGGCTGTAGTTGTGCTTGGGCGACTTCGGACGGTTCACCGGCAGCTGGGCGTAGTTCGGCCCGATGCGGTGGCGGTGGGTGTCCGGGTAGGAGAACAGGCGGCCCATGAGCATCTTGTCAGGCGACAGGCCGGTTCCCGGAACGAGCGAAGCCGGGTTGAATGCAGCCTGCTCGATCTGTGCGAAGAAGTCTTCGGGGTTGCGGTTGAGCTCCATCTTGCCGACCTCGATCAGCGGGTAGTCCTTGTGGGACACCGTCTTGGTGACGTCGAAGATGTTGGTGCCGTAGGTGAAGCCCTCTTCGTAGGGGATGACCTGAACGGACAGGGTCCAGGACGGGAAGTTGCCTTCCTTGATGGCTTCGAACAGGTCTCGGCGGTGGAAGTCAGCGTCGATGCCGGCCATTTCGTCAGCGTCGTCAGCCGAGAAGCCTTCGTGACCGTACTTGTCGATGAATTCCTGCTTCTGGTCCGAGTGGAAGTGGTACTTGACCCAGAAGCGTTCGCCGGCTTCGTTGATCCACTGGAAGGTGTGGGATGCGTAGCCGTTCATTTCGCGCCACGAGCGCGGGATGCCGCGGTCACCCATGAGGTAGGTGACCTGGTGGGCCGATGCGGGTTCGTTGACCCAGAAGTCCCACTGCATGTTGTGGTCGCGCAGACCGGACTGCGAGTTGCGCTTCTGCGAGTGGATGAAGTCGGGGAACTGGATGGCGTCGCGGATGAAGAAGATCGGGGTGTTGTTGCCCACGATGTCGAGGTTGCCCTCTTCGGTGTAGAACTTCAGTGCGAAGCCGCGGGGGTCGCGCCAGGTGTCGGGCGAGCCCTGTTCGCCGGCAACGGTCGAGAAGCGGGCGAGCATTTCGGTTGCGGCGCCGGGCTGGAAGACCTTGGCCTTGGTGTACTTGGAAACGTCGCCGGTGACGGTGAACGTGCCGAATGCGCCGCCGCCCTTAGCGTGGACGACGCGCTCGGGGACGCGTTCGCGGTCGAACTGTGCGAGCTTCTCAACCAGGTAGTAATCCTGCAGAAGCGTAGGGCCGTCGGCGCCGAGGGTCAGCGAGTGAACGTCGCTGCCGACCGGGATGCCGAAGTTGTCGGTTGTGCGATTGGTGGCCATGAGTCCTCCTGGGTTTTGGAGTTACAGAGTGGTCCTGAGCCCGCACTGGGGGCACTGCCCCCAGTAGACGACTTCTGCTTCGTCGATTGTGAAGCCGAAGTCTTCAGCCGGGTCCAGGCACGGAGCGCTGCCGGGTCCGCAGGCGACATCGCGGATGTCACCGCAGGTTCGGCACACAATGTGATGATGATTGTCGTTGCGGTTGATTTCGTATCTGGCTGACGCGAAGCCAGCCGGATCGATGACCCTGACAAGCTGTGTGCGCGCGAACGCGCCGAGCACGTCGTACACCGTCTGCATTGACACCGTGCCGAGCTTTTCGCGCACTGCGCGGAAAACCTGGTCGGCGTCGAGGTGGGTGTGATCGTGCTCCAACACGTCGTAGACCGCCAGGCGGGGCGCGGTGACGCGCAGTCCGGCGGCCTTGATCGTGTCAGCAGCACTCGTGGTCATGCTTCAACCGTAGGTCTTTTCTGGAATCATTCAAGAAAGGTAAACCTAAGTTGCCGGAGTGCTGTTTGGAAGCTCCCGAGGTGCCGGCGGTCTCCCGCCGCACCTCGCCGGGGGAGGGAGGGGTCAGGAGACGGGGCCGGTGTACTTTTCGCCGGGTCCCGATCCGGGTGCGTCGGGGAAGGGGGAGGCTTCGCGGAAGGCCAGCTGCAGGCTGCGCAGGCCGTCGCGCAGGGGGCGGGCGTGCTGGTCTCCCAGGTCTACTGCGGACGAGGTGACCAGGCCTGCCAGTGCGTTGATGAGTTTGCGCGCCTCATCGAGGTCCTGCAGGTCTTTGCCCAGGGACTCTTCAGTGTCTTCGGCCAGACCGCACTTCACGGCGGCGGCGCTCATGAGGTGAATGGCCGCGGATGAAATGACCTCGACTGCCGGAACTTCCGCGATGTCGCGCAGTGCCTGCTGCTCTGCGCGCGCGTGGTCTTCAGCAGTGTGGTCATCGGAAAAAGAGTGGCGGTTTTCAGTCATGCCTCCAAGCTTCCCACACTCGAGTGTGAAAAATCCCTGTGCATCGTGTAAGCTGGAGGGCGTGCAAAGTGGAGATTGACTCCCACCTGGATTGCCACAGGCAATCGGGTCAGCGATAACAGCTGTAGGCAGCGGGCC
Source organism: Brevibacterium sp. HMSC24B04 (assembly GCF_001806835.1). Lineage (NCBI taxonomy): Bacteria > Bacillati > Actinomycetota > Actinomycetes > Micrococcales > Brevibacteriaceae > Brevibacterium > Brevibacterium sp. HMSC24B04. Next base: position 54,497 of record NZ_KV786100.1, read on the forward strand.
GCAAAGCCTGGTGTTCAGCTGTTGGGCACTGAGGTGAACATTGTTTCACCGGCAGCGTTTCAAGCTCCCTTTGCGTGTTCAAGGGGAGCTTTTTCTGTTCCCCGCGAGCACCGTGATCACCATCTGAGTTAAGGAGCATGCACATCAGCGAGCCGCGCATCAACGATCGGATTCGAGTACCTGAGGTCCGTCTGGTCGGACCCAACGGAGAACAGGTTGGGATCGTCGCCATTCGCAAGGCACTCGACCTGGCGCGCGAAGCCGATCTTGACCTCGTCGAGGTTGCACCCAAGGCGAAGCCTCCGGTGGTCAAACTCATGGACTACGGCAAGTTCAAGTACGAAACTGCCCAGAAGGCACGCGAAGCACGGAAGAATCAGGCCAACACTGCCCTGAAGGAAATCCGGTTCCGACTCAAGATCGACGACCACGACTACGAAACCAAGAAGGGCCACGTCGTTCGCTTCCTCAACGGCGGCGACAAGGTCAAGGTCATGATCATGTTCCGCGGACGCGAACAGTCTCGACCCGAACTGGGTATGCGACTGCTCGAGAAGCTGGCCGAGGAGGTTGTCGAATACGGCACCGTTGAATCCTCGCCCCGGCTTGACGGACGAAACATGGTCATGGTGCTCGCACCGACGCGTTCGAAGTCAGACGCCCGCGCGGAATCGCGCCGGGAGACCGCGGGTGCTAAGGGCACGTACACCGAAGTGAAGTCGCGTCGCGACCGCGCAGCTCAGGCTAAGGCCGAGCAGCGCAAGCAGAACTGACATCGGCTCAGGAGCGCTCAGCGCCCCTGAGCCACCACCCTCGGGACAGGTTCCCGAGGGCCGACTGAAGGAGAACGGCACAATGCCGAAGCAGAAGACCCACAGCGGTACTAAGAAGCGCATCCGCGTCACCGGCAGCGGCAAGCTCATGCGCGAAGGTGTCGGCAACCGCCACCTCGCCGAAGTCAAGAGCTCGCGCCGCAAGCGCCGCATCAGCGGAACCGACAAAGTCATGACCGGCGGCGACGCCGCTAAGGCCCGCAAGCTGCTGGGCAAGGCCTGACCAAAGCGCACCACAGCCTTACCGCTGTGACATTCATCTGAAGGAGTACACGTGGCACGTGTCAAGAGGGCTGTCAACGCCCACAAGAAGCGCCGGGTCATCCTCGACCGGGCGAGCGGCTACCGCGGACAGCGTTCGCGCCTGTACCGCAAGGCCAAAGAACAGGTCATCCACTCGCTGGTATACAACTACCGCGACCGCCGCAAGCGCAAGGGCGACTTCCGTCGCCTCTGGATCCAGCGCATCAACGCTGGTGCCCGCGCCAACGGCATGACCTACAACCGCTTCATCCAGGGCCTCAAGGCTGCTGGTGTTGAGGTTGACCGTCGTATGCTGGCCGAACTGGCCGTCAACGACGCAGTTGTGTTCACCAAGCTCGTGGAAGTCGCCAAGAACGCACTTCCGGCTGACGTGAACGCGCCGAAGACGCCGGCTGCCTGAGTGCAGCTGTGAAAACGCGGGGGCTGTTGGCCCCCGCGTTTTCGTTTTCCGACAGCTCCGGCTGCGCACCCCCAAAACAAGAACTGAGTGAAGTTATGGAACGCGACATCCACCCCGGCCTGTATGGCCCGGAAGTGACGTCCCCGAAATCCCGCCGACTGCGCGAAGCCGCGAAGCTCGACCGCAAACAGGGCCGCAATAAGTCCGGCAGGTTCCTCGTGGAAGGCCCGCAGGGCATCCGCGAAGCTCTGCGCCACCAGGCCGAGAACCGCCCCAAGGCAGTGACCCTGCACGTGGAACCCGGGGAAGTGGCTCCTCGGGGGACCGGTGCGGTGCTCGACGTATGGTCGACCGTAGAAGCGGCCGAGCGCAATCCCGACATTCTCGAGGCCGCTCGGGATGCCGGCATCAAGATCAAGCAGACCGCTCCTGAAGCCCTTGCCTCGGTCACCGACACCGTCAACAGCCAGGGCATGATCGCCGTCGTCGAACAGCTCGACGTCGACCTCACGTCGGTCGTGACGAAAGAGGCTAAGCTCATCGTCGTGCTCAGCCAGGTGCGCGATCCGGGCAACGCGGGAACCGTCCTGCGCGCAGCGGATGCCGCCGGTGCCGATGGGGTGATCATCACCTCCTCGAGTGTGGATGTGTACAACCCGAAGGCCGTCCGTTCAACAGCCGGATCGATCTTCCACGTGCCCGTCGTCACCGGCGTAGGACTGCCGGAAGTCACCGAACTCGCTCGTGCCCGCGGACTGCAGATCCTCGCGGCAGACGGTCACCCGCCGGCCCACGACCTCCACGTTCCGTGGGACACCGGCCTTGACCTGGCCCGCCCGACTGCATGGGTTTTCGGCAACGAAGCGTGGGGACTGCCCGAAGCCGACCGCGCACAGGCTGACGCGGCCGTGGCCATCCCCATCTACGGAAAAGCTGAAAGCCTCAATCTGGCCACCGCTGCCGCGATTGCCGTCTACGAATCCGCCAAGCACGTCCGGATGATCTGACGGTTCGCTAGACTGCAGAACGTTGTCCAACCATCTGAGAAAGAAGGCAGATGTCCGTCATCGACCCGCTTGATGAGGCTGCCGTCACCGCTGCAATGGAGGACGCTCTCGCGGCCTTTGCCGCCGCCGGCGACCTCGACGAACTCAAGACAGTTCGCATTGCGCACATGGGTGATAAAGCCCCGCTGGCCCTCGCCAACCGCGAAATCGGAAAACTCGACAAGTCCCAGAAGGCCCAAGCCGGAAAGCTCGTCGGCTCATCGCGCGGACGGATTGCCCAGGCTTTTAAGGCCCGCCAGGAAGAACTTGAAGCCGAGCGTGACGCACGCGTGCTGGTAGCCGAGGCCATTGACGTCACCGGCCCTTCCACCCGCCGTCCGGCCGGTGCCCGCCACCCCCTGCAGCTGCTGCAGGAGAAGATCGCCGATCACTTCGTCGGCCACGGCTGGGAAGTTGCAGAGGGCCCCGAAATTGAACACGAATGGCTCAACTTCGATTCGCTCAACTTCGGTCCCGACCACCCGGCACGGCAGATGCAGGACACGTTCTTCGTTGAACCCGCATCGGCCCACCTGGTCATGCGCACCCACACCTCGCCGGTCCAGTCGCGTTCGCTGCTGAGCCGCGGTGTGCCGCTCTACGTGGTCTGCCCTGGCAAGACCTTCCGCACTGACGAACTCGATGCGACCCACACTCCGGTGTTTCACCAGGTCGAGGGCATCGCAATCGACAAGGGCCTCACGATGGCTCACCTCAAGGGCACGCTCGATGCTTTCGCCCGGGCCATGTTCGGTCCGGAAGCGTACACGCGCCTGCGTCCCAGCTTCTTCCCGTTCACTGAGCCGAGTGCCGAAATCGACTTCTGGTTCCCACAGAAGAAGGGCGGCCCCGGTTGGATCGAATGGGGCGGCTGCGGCATGGTCCACCCCAACGTCCTGCGCGCATCCGGCATCGACCCGGACGTCTACCAGGGCTTCGCCTTCGGCATGGGCATCGAACGCACGCTCATGCTGGGCGAGGGAATCAACGACATGCACGACATGGTGGAAGGCGATATCCGCTTCTCGAAGGCTTTCGGAGTGATGAACTGATGCTCGTACCCTTGGAATGGCTGGCCGAGTACGTCGACCTGCCGCAGAACCTCGACGCTCACGAACTCGCTGCCGAACTCGCCGGCATCGGCCTGGAAGAAGAAGACTACATCGGCCCGGCCGTCGCAGGTCCGCTCGTAGTCGGCCGAGTTCTCACCTGCGAACCGGAAAAGCACTCCAACGGCAAGACCATCAACTGGTGCACCGTTGACGTCGGCGCCGATGAACCGCAGGGCATTGTGTGCGGAGCGCACAACTTCGGTGTTGGCGACTACGTCGTCGCAGCGCTTCCCGGTGCTGTTCTGCCCGGTGACTTCGCTATTGCGGCACGCAAAACCTACGGCCACATCTCCGACGGCATGATCTGCTCGGCCCGGGAACTGGGACTGGGCGAAGACCACGATGGCATCATCGTGCTCACCGACTGGGGCTTTGCCGATCTCACCCCCGGCCAGGACGCCACGGAACTGCTGGGCCTGAACCACGAAGTCCTCGACGTCAACATCACGCCCGACCGCGGATACCAGATGTCGATGCGCGGCATCGGCCGTGAATACGCTCTCCTGAAAGAGCAGAACTACGCAGACCCCGCCGACGCAGTCGCCCCTGTGGTTGCCGGTGAAGGGCACCCGGTCGAACTGACCGACGACGCTCCCATTCACGGCAACGACGGCTGCACCCGCTTCACCGCGCTGCGCGTTCGCGGTATCGACCCGACCGCACAGACGCCGTTCTGGATGGCCAAGCGACTGCTGGAAGCCGGCATGCGCCCCATTTCGCTCGTCGTGGACATCACCAACTACGTCATGCTCGAACTCGGGCAGCCGCTGCACGCCTACGACCTCGCTCACGTGGGTGACAAGATCGTTGTGCGACGCGGCCGAAAGGGAGACAAGCTCACCACTCTCGACGACGCTGAACGGAGCATTCACCCCGAAGACGTGCTCGTCACCGGTGTGAGTGCAGACGGCACTGAGCAGCTGCTCGGTCTGGCCGGCGTCATGGGCGGAGCTGACTCTGAAGTCAGCGACACCACCGTCGACGTGCTCATCGAAGGCGCCCACTGGGACCCCGTGTCGATTGCCCGCACAGCCCGCAGGCACCGCCTGCCGAGTGAAGCCGCAAAGCGCTTCGAACGCGGTGTCGACCCGGCTCTGGGCCCTGCTGCAGTTGCCCGCACCGCCCAGCTGCTCACCCAGCTGGCCGGCGGCGAGGCAGACGCAACCGCAACAATCGCGGGCAGCCTTCCGGCACCTCGTGAGGTGAGCCTGCCGAAGACCCGCCCGGCGGAAGTCGTGGGCATCGACTACACCGACGACCAGATGACCGGTGCCCTGCGCGCCGTCGGCTGCGAAGTCGAAGACAGCGGTGCCGACTACACGGTCACAGTGCCGTCGTGGCGTCCGGACCTGACCGACGCGGAAGACCTCATCGAGGAAATCGCGCGCGTCAACGGCTACGACCAGATCCCGTCGATCGTCCCGCAGGCGCCCGGCGGAGAAGGGCTCACTCGTCGTCAGGCATCCCGACGCACAGTGTCGAACCTGCTGGCCGACCTCGGTCTGACGGAAGTGCTGACCTACCCCTTCACATCGGAGGCTCGCCACGACGCCTTCCGGATCCCGGAAGACGATCCGCGACGGAACAACCTGCGCCTGGCCAACCCGCTCAGCGACGACCAGCCGCTGCTGCGCACCGAGCTGCTGCCGACACTCGTCGACGCGCAGCTGCGCAACCAGGGACGCGGCTTCAAGGACACGGCACTGTTCGAAATCGGCCTGGTCACCCAGCCTGAAACCGCACAGCTGCCGGCCAGTGAAACCTTCGCACCTGGCTACCACCCCACGGAAGAAGAACGCGCAGCGATCTTCGATGCCGTTCCGCACCAGCCTCTGCACGCGGCGGGCATCGTATCCGGCAACTGGGAGCTCGAAGGCGTGTGGGGCAAGGGCCGCAAGGCCGAAGCCATGGACGCCATTGAAATCGTCAAGCGGATCGCCGTGGCGCTGGGCCAGAGCGTCACACCCGCGGCCTCTGACCGCGCACCGTTCCACCCGGGCCGCTGCGCCGAGTTCCGCCTAGCAGACGGCACGCTGTTCGGCCACGCCGGCGAACTGCACCCCAAGGTCGTCGAAACGCTCGGCCTGCCGGCCCGCACGGTCGCATTCGAAGTCGTCCTCGACCCAGTGCTTGACGCTCCGGCGGAGCGCCGCTGGGCGGGCGCTCTGTCGACCTACCCGGTGTCCAGGCAGGACGTGGCGCTCATCGTGGATGACAGCATTGCTATCGGCGACCTTGTGAGCACCATGCGCGAAGCCATCGGCAGCGACCTCGAAGAGCTCGAACTGTTCGACGAGTACCGCGGCGAACAGGTGGGCGAAGGCAAGAAGTCGCTTGCGTTCCGCATGACCTTCCGCGCTGCCGACCGCACCATGACAAGCGATGAAGCCTCAGCCTTGCGCGAAGCCGCAACCGCCGCCGTCGAAAAGGCGTACGGCGCTGTGGCCCGCACTGGCGACGGGGCGTGAGCGGGTAATCATGAGCACCGTCCTCATCACCGGTGGTTCGCGGGGCATCGGCCGACACTTGGCTGATGGCTTCGCAGCCGCCGGATGGAACGTCATCCTCACGGCAACCGACGAAGCCCGCGCGGCTGCCGCAGCCCAGCAGATTGCACAGGCTCGCGGCACCCGCGTCATCGGTGCGGAACTCCAAGCAGCAGAACCCGAATCGGTTGAGGCTCTTGCACAGCGCACCGCGGATATCGAACAGCAGCTGGGAGAGCCAGTCACGACGGTCATCAACAACGCCGGCGTGGTCGAAAGCCCGGAAGGCCCCGTGTGGGATGTTCCCGCAGAGCAGCTCATGCGCACGCTCGATACGAACATCCGCGGGCCGTTCCTCATGGTCCAAGCCTTTGCCAAGCGTCTGCTGGAAACAGCAGAAGCCTCAGGTGAGCCGTGCCGGATCATCGATCTCAATTCGGGTTCCGGTGCCCAGGGCACACCCGCCTATGCGGCCTACTCGGCATCGAAAGCGGCCCTGTTCCGGCTGGCTGATTCCGTGCACGTCTACGGCTATGACAAGGGTCTGCGGATCTTCGAAATGGCCCCTGGCGTCATCGAATCCGACATGACCGGCTCCATGGCGATGCACGACTGGCGGGGCAGCTCCGACTGGACTGATCCGGAAGACGTTGTGGCTCTGGCGCTCGCGCTCGCCTCTGGCGATCTCGACGCCTACTCCGGCCGTTTCGTGCGCGCTGGTCTCGACACACCTGAGTCACTCGCGAAGACCGCTGCCGCTGGTCTCGCTGAGGATTTCCGTCGGCTGGCCGTCCGCATGGACTGACCCACCCCTCACAAAGTACGAGGCGGAGCTCACCAGAACTGGTGAGCTCCGCCTCGTGATTTTCGGCTGGAATCAGACCGTCAGCACGACCTTGCCGGTGGTGGCGCGGCCCTCGAGAGCTTCGTGGGCCTGGCGTGCCTGCTCGAGCGGGAAGGTCTGGCCGATGCGGAACTTCAGCCATCCTTCATCGAGTCCGGCAAAGAGCTGCTTTGCGCGCTTCTGGAGTTCTTCGGGGGAGTCGATGAACCACTGTGTGGAGGGGCGGGACAGGAAGATTCCGCCGCTGGAGTTCAGCCGCTGGATGTCGAACGGCGGAACAGCGCCGGAAGCCGCGCCGAAGAGCACCATTGAGCCGCGCGGGCGAATGGACGCCAGCGAGTCATCGAAGGTGTCTTTGCCGACGCCGTCGTAGGCGACGTCAACGCCCTTGCCGTCGGTGAAGGCCATGACCTCTTCGCGGATGTCGACACCGTCGCCGTAGAGGAAGACGTGATCCGCGCCGGCCTCACGGGCGAGTTCGGCCTTTTCCTCCGTGGACACCGTGCCGATGACCTTGCCGCCCAAGTGCTTGATGAACTGGGTCAGCAGCAGACCCACACCACCGGCGGCAGCGTGGACGAGAGCTGTCTGGCCTGGCTTGATTTCGTGGGAGTCCGTCACCAGGTACTGCGCGGTCATCCCCTGCAGGGGCACAGCGGCAGCGGTTTCGAAGTCCACACCGTCGGGCAGGGGCAGAAGCTCTTCGGCTTTGATGACGATCTTCTGGGCGTAGGAGCCGTGGACGTCCGTCCAGGCCACGCGCTGACCGACGTCGACTCCTTCGACGCCCTCGCCGAGTTCGGCAACGACGCCGGAACCTTCAACTCCGACGATGTGGGGGAACGGCATGGGGTACATGCCGCTGCGCCGGTAGGTGTCGATGAAGTTCACTCCGGCCGCTTTGACGTCGACGAGGACCTCGCCGGGGCCGGGGGTGGGTGTTTCGACTTCGGTGTACTCGAGAACTTCGGGTCCGCCCTGGCGGACTGCCTGGACTGCGTACATGTTCCTCCTTGAAATGCGGCAACAGCAGGACCGTGTATGAATAATTTATCTGGCCCATGTATGCTTATGCATATGGTTTATTCAGTTGCGGTATCGGGAGCCACGGGATACGCGGGCGGGGAAGTCCTCCGCCTGCTGGCCGGCAACCCGAATTTCTCGGTGACAACGGTCTGCGGGCACTCCACAGTCGGTCGTCTCCTGGGGGAAGAACAGCCGCACCTGCGCGCCTATTCCGACATGACGATTGCGGATTCTTCAGCGGCGACCCTCGCTGGCCACGACGTTGTGTTCCTGGCTCTGCCGCACGGGCAGTCCGGGGCTATTGCCGCTGAACTCGAAGAGATCAGCCCCGAGACCCTCATCATCGACCTCGCCGCCGATCACCGGCTCATCGACCCGGAAGCGTGGAAGAGCTACTACGGTTCGGAACACCCTGGTACCTGGACGTACGGCCTGCCCGAGCTCATGCTGGCAAACCTGGGCTCAGCACAGCACACAACGCAGCGCACACAGCTGGCGGGTGCGACGCGCATTGCCGTTCCCGGCTGCAATGTCACAGCCGTCACCCTCGGCGTGCAGCCGCTCGTGCACGCAGGGCTCATCGACCACACGCGGCTGACCGCCGTTTTGGCCAACGGCGTATCCGGTGCCGGAAAAGCTCTCAAACCGCACCTGCTGGCATCTGAAATCCTCGGAGGTGCCAGCCCCTACGCGGTCGGCGGCACCCACCGTCACATTCCCGAGATCGAGCAGAACCTGGCCCTTGCATTGGGTGAAGACCCGCTGGCCGGCACCGTCCGCATCACCTTCACCCCGACCCTCGTGCCGATGTCCCGCGGGATTCTCGCAACCGTCTCGGTACCTCTTGCGCCCGGAATCGACATCGCCCAGGCGCAGGAGAAGATCAGCGCGGCATTCGCCTCGGCCTATGATTCAGAGCCCTTCGTCACCGTGCTGCCACAGGGACAGTGGCCGAATACATCGGCGACCGTGGGATCGAACCAAGCCCACCTGCAGTGGGCGCTGGATGCCCGCACCCAGACCGTCACCGTCTGCGCGGCAATCGACAACCTCGTCCGCGGAACCGCAGGCCAAGCCGTGCAGTCGGCACACATTGCACTTGGACTCGAAGAAACAGCACACCTGCCACACGAAGGAGTCACACCGTGAGCGTGACAGCAGTACCGGGCTTCCGCGCCGCCGGAACCAGCGTCGGCATCAAGCCCACCGGCAAAAAGGACTTCGCCGTCGTCATCAACGACGGCCCCAGCATGAACGCCGCCGTCGTCTACACCTCCAACAAGTGCAAAGCGAACCCCGTGAAGTGGTCGCAGCCGCGCACGAGCGACGGTCAGGTCCGCGCGGCCATCGTCAACTCCGGCTGTGCCAACTGCTTCACCGGCGACTTCGGCTTCGAAACGACGAAGCTGACCGCCCACGCTGTCGCTGACGCTGTCGGCTGCGACGCTGATGATGTTCTCGTGTGCTCTACCGGGCTCATCGGAACCGGGGGAGAGGACTTCCGTTCGCGTCTGGTTGAAGGAGTCCCCGGACTGGTCGAATCAGCCTCCGCCGAGGGAGGATCCGACGCCGCAGAGGCCATCCTCACCACCGACTCTGTTTCCAAGGAAGCGCTCGCAGAAGGCACCGGCTACACGATCGGTGCCATGGCCAAGGGCGCCGGCATGCTCTCACCCTCACTGGCCACGATGATCGTCGTCATCACAACCGACGCCAAACTCAGCCCCGAACAGCTCGACCGGGCACTGCGCAGCGCAACGGCGAAAAGCTTCGACCGCCTGGACTCCGACGGCTGCCAGTCGACAAACGACACCGTCGCGCTGCTGTCCTCCGGTGCTGGCGCAGAAGCGGACGAAGCTGAATTCACGGCCCTGCTGACCGAGGTGTGCACCGACCTTGCCCGCCAGCTCATGGCGGATGCCGAAGGCGCTGCCCACGATGTCGAAATCACCGTCACGGGCGCTGTGAGCGAAGACGATGCCGTTGAAGTCGGCCGCGCCGTTTCTCGTTCCAACCTCGTGAAGACCGCGCTTGCAGGAGAAGATCCCAACTGGGGTCGCGTTCTCGCACAGGTCGGCACAGCGGATGCGAAGTTCGACCCCGAAAACCTTGACGTCAGCTTCAACGGCGTTCAGGTGTGCCGGGCGACCGCACCGCACGAAGATGCCGCAAAGGTGAAGTTCGGCCGCAAAATCACCATTGAGATCAACCTCAACAGCGGCCAGGCCGAAGCGACGGTCTTCACCAACGACCTCACCCACGAATACGTCACCGAGAACAGCTCCGCAGCATCATGACCGACAAACTCTCACCCGCACAGCGGCTCATCAAAGCGCAGGCCAAAGCTGAAATCCTCACTGAGGCCCTGCCGTGGATCAAGACGTTCTCCGGGGCGACGATCGTCATCAAATACGGCGGCAACGCCATGATCTCGCCGGAGCTGCAACAGACTTTCGCGGACGACATTTCGTTCCTGCGCTTTGCCGGCATCCGTCCGATCGTCGTGCACGGCGGCGGACCGCAGATCAGCACGATGCTCGATCGTCTGGGCATTGAAAGCGAATTCGTTGCCGGCCAGCGCGTGACCTCTGAAGAGGCCATCGACGTCATCCGCATGGTGCTTTCCGGCCAGGTGAACCGCAGCATCGTGTCCCGCATCAACGAACACGGTTCGGCTGCCGTCGGCCTGTCTGGAGAGGACGGCGACCTCCTGCTGGCCACCCCCGCTTCGGTCGAGGTGGATGGTGAGCTTCAGAGTCTCGGTCGGGTCGGCAACATCACGTCTGTCAATACGCAGCTGCTGCACGATCTGCTGGACTCCGGGCGCGTGCCCGTGGTGTGTTCGATCGCATCCGAGCTGGGCGCCAGCGGTGACAATCCGCTCAACATCAACGCGGACCTCGCGGCAGCGGCGATTGCCCGCGAAATGCAGGCGGACAAGTTCATCATGCTCACGGACGTTCCCGGCCTGTACGCCGACTGGCCCGACACAGACAGCCTCATCAGCGAAATCACGCCCGCCGAACTGCGCGAACTGCTGCCGAAGCTGGACTCCGGCATGATCCCGAAGATGACTGCCGCACTCGATGCGGTGGATGCCGGGGTCAAGCAGGTGCACGTTGTCGATGGCCGCACCGCACACTCGGTTCTTCTGGAGATCTTCACCGACATGGGAATCGGCACGCTCATTGCAGATGTCAAACCCGCCAAGGGAGGGACAAATGACTGAATGGCTTGATGAATACCGCGGCAGCCTGCTGCCGGTGTACGGCGACCCGCAGAAGAAACTCGTCAAGGGCGAAGGCGCGGTTGTCGAGGACTCCGACGGCAAGCGCTATGTCGACTTTCTCGGCGGAATCGCCGTCAACAGCCTGGGGCACGCCCACCCGGCAATCGTCGAAGCCGTGAGCAAGCAGACGGCCGAACTGGGGCAGATCTCAAACTTCTACACCTCAGATCAGCAGATCCGCTTGGCTCAGCGCGTACTCAGCACGGCACAGGCTCCGGCAGGTTCGAAGGTTTTTCTGTGCAACTCCGGCAGCGAAGCGAACGAAGCCGCGATTAAGCTTGCGCGGCGCCACAAGCCCGGTCGCACCGGGATCATCGCGGTCGAAGGCGCTTTTCACGGCCGCACCATGGGAGCGCTGTCGCTGACCGCGAAGAAGGACTACCGCGAACCCTTCGCTCCGCTGGTGCCCGGTGTTCAGCACGTCCCCTTCGGTGACGCCCAGGCACTGAAAGAACGGGTTGACGAGAACACCTCCGCCATCATCATCGAGCCCATCCAGGGTGAAGCCGGTGTGCGTCCGCACCCCGCCGGATACCTGACTGCGGCACGCGAAATCGCAGACGAAGTCGGTGCTCTGCTCATCTTCGACGAAGTGCAGACCGGTGTCGGCCGGACCGGCAGCTGGTACGCCTTCCAGCACCCGGAAATCGGCGAGGGTGTGCGGCCCGATGCCATGACCCTGGCCAAGGGCCTGGGCGGGGGACTGCCGATCGGTGCACTCGTGACGTTCGGCGAAACGACATCGAAGCTGCTGACGGCCGGTCAGCACGGCACAACCTTCGGCGGCAACCCCATCGCGTGTGCGGCGGCCAATGCTGTCCTTGACGTCATCGAGTCCGACGCCGTGCTCGAGCACGTGCGTGAGGCCGGCCAGCTTCTGCGCGACGGCCTTAAAGCGATTCCCGGAATCACCGATGTTCGCGGTGCCGGCCTGCTGCTGTCCTTTGACATCGCACCGGTTTCGGCAAAGGCCTTCACCGCGGCAGCACTCAAAGCCGGTTTCCTCGTCAATGCAGTAGCTCCCACCCGCATTCGCCTGGCACCGCCGCTCATCATCAGCTCCGATGAGATCCGCGCTTTTCTTTCTGCAGTGCCCGATATCCTCAAGGAAGGAGGGCAGAGCGCATGACCCGACATTTCCTCAAAGACACGGACCTCACGCCCAGCGAGTTGAGCGAAGTCCTCGACCTCGCCCAGCGGATGAAAGCCGAACCCTATGCTTTCCGCCCGCTGGAAGGGCCGCAGACGGTCGCCGTTGTGTTCGACAAGACCTCGACCCGCACCCGCGTGTCCTTCGCCGCCGGCATTGCCGCACTCGGAGGCAATCCGCTCATCATCAACCCCGGTGAGTCCCAGATGGGCCACAAGGAGTCGATTGCAGATTCGGCCCGCGTCTTCTCCCGGATGGTGTCGGCTATTGTGTGGCGCACTTTCGACCACGCCGGGCTGGAAGAAATGGCCGCTCACTCGGGCGTGCCGGTCATCAACTCCCTGTCGGACGATTACCACCCGTGCCAGCTGCTGGCTGACCTGCTGACCATTCGCGAACATCGCGGCACCGGCGAAGGCAATGGTCTTGCCGGACTGAAGCTCGCCTACTTCGGCGACGGGGCGAACAACATGGCGCACTCGTACCTGCTGGCGTGCGCCAACGCCGGTATGGACGTTGCGATTGCTGCCCCCGCCTCGGCTCAGCCCGCCGCCCACGTCGTGGACGAGGCGCGCGCTCTGGGCGAAACGACCGGCAGCTCGGTGCTTGTCACGGAAGACCCTGCTGAAGCCGCACGCAGCGCCGACGTCCTCGTGACCGACACCTGGATTTCCATGGGTCAGGAAGACGACGGTCGTTCTGGAGCGGATTCGCCGTTCGTGCCCTACCGGGTCACCCAGGAGCTCATGGACCTCGGTCGAAACCCCATCTTCATGCACTGCCTGCCCGCCTACCGCGGGCACGAGGTGGATGCCGAGGTCATCGACGGTCCCGCCTCTGTCGTCTTTGACGAGGCGGAGAACCGGCTGCACGCACAGAAGGCACTTCTGGCTTGGCTGGTGGGACGCTCATGACAGCACCTCAGCAGAACACGTCCGTTCCCAGCACGAAGACCGCACGCCACTCGCACATTGCGGACATCATCCGCCGGCACCGCGTGCGTTCGCAATCTGAGCTGGCCGGCAGGCTTGCCGATGCGGGCATCCTCGTCACCCAGGCCACGCTGTCGCGCGACCTGGTGGAACTCGGGGCAGTCAAAGTCCGCACGAGCGCCGGTGCGGTCTACGCAGTTCCGGGTGAAGGCGGCGACCGCTCTCTGGAGCAGGGCGTTGGAGGCGAACTCATCGACGCGAAGCTCCAGCGGCTCCTCGAAGAGCTGCTCGTTTCAGCGGAGGCTTCCGGCAACCTCGTCCTGCTGCGCACCCCGGCCGGTGCAGCTCAGTACCTGGCCAGCGCGCTCGACCGTTCGTCCCTGCCGACAGTGCTGGGCACTATCGCGGGTGATGACACCGTCATGGTCATCGCCCGCAAACCCGACGGGGGAGACGAAGTCGCCCGCTTCTTGCTCGACCTCGCCGCAGACAGCGTTTAACCAGACAGCGTTTAACCACAGACATTCAGAACTCAGACACCAGAAGGAAAGGAGACACAATGACTGATCGCATTGTTCTCGCATACTCCGGCGGCCTCGACACCTCGGTCGCCATCGGATGGATCCAGGAAGCCACCGGCAAGGAAGTCGTCGCAATGGCCGTCGACGTAGGCCAGGGCGGAGAAGACCTCGAAACCATTCGCCAGCGCGCCCTCGACTGCGGTGCGGTCGAAGCCTATGTTGCAGACGCCCGCGACGAATTCGCCGAAGAGTACTGCATGCCGGGTCTGCAGGCGAACACCATGTACATGGACGCCTACCCGAACGTTTCGGCCCTTTCGCGTCCCCTCATCTCCAAGCACCTCGTGGCCGCCGCCCGTGAGTTCGGCGCCAGCACCGTTTCGCACGGCTGCACCGGCAAGGGCAACGACCAGGTGCGCTTCGAGGTCGCCATCACCACGCTGGCCCCGGACCTCGACTGCATCGCCCCGGTGCGTGACCTCGCACTGACCCGCGAAGCGGCCATTGAATACGCCGAAAAGAACGACCTTCCGATCATCACGACGAAGTCGAACCCGTTCTCCATCGACCAGAACGTGTGGGGACGCGCAGTCGAGACCGGCTTCCTCGAGGACATCTGGAACGGTCCCACCAAGGACGTCTACGACTACACCGACGACCCGGCGTTCCCGCCGGCTCCCGACGAGGTCGTCATCACCTTCGAAAACGGCATTCCGGTGGCCATTGACGGCGAGGCAGTGACCCCGCTGCAGGCGATCGAAAAGCTCAACCACCGCGCCGGTCAGCACGGCATCGGCCGGATCGATATTGTCGAAGACCGCCTGGTCGGCATCAAGAGCCGCGAAATCTACGAGGCTCCCGGCGCGATCACGCTCATCGAAGCTCACCGTGAACTCGAGCGCATCACGCTCGAGCGCGAACAGCTGCGCTTCAAGCGCTCGGTCGAGCAGCGCTGGACCGAACTCGTCTACGACGGCCAGTGGTTCTCGGAGCTCAAGGGCTCGCTCGATGCGTTCATCCTCGACACGCAGAAGCACGTCAACGGCGACATCCGCATGACCCTGCACGGCGGTCGCGCGGTTGTGACCGGACGCAAGTCCCCGAACTCGCTGTACGACTTCGGTCTGGCCACTTACGACGAAGGCCAGACCTTCGACCAGTCGGCTGCCCGCGGCTTCATCGACATCTACGGTCTGTCGGCTCGTGTGGCCAGCGACCGCAACCAGCGGGTGCAGAAGCAGGCATGATGAGCTTTCTCCGCGGCCCGGTCGGGTTGAAGGGACTGGACTGGCCGGGCCGCGGCGAAATCGCACGGTGTGCAGAAAGGATTGTGACGTGACAGAACGTGTAAGCCTGTGGGGCGGACGGTTCGGTTCCGGCCCCGCCGACGACTTGGCAAAGCTCTCAAAGTCGACCCACTTCGACTGGCGCCTGGCCCAGTACGACCTGGCCGGTTCGCGTGCTCACGCTCGCGTTCTGCACCGCGCGGGTCTGCTTGACGAGGCGGAGCTCGAGGGGATGCTCAAGGCCCTTGCCGAACTCGGCCGCCGTGTCGAGTCGGGGGAGTTTGCTCCCGTTGAGTCCGATGAGGACGTCCACTCGGCACTCGAACGCGGACTGCTCGAGATCGCTGGAACCGAGCTCGGCGGTAAGCTGCGCGCCGGTCGCAGCCGCAACGACCAGATCGCCACGATGGGGCGGATGTACGTCCGCGATTCTTCTCGCGTCATTGCCCAGCAGGTGCTCGCAGTCGTCGAGGCGCTCATTGCCCAGGCGGCAGCCCACCCGGATGCTCCCATGCCCGGCCGCACCCACCTGCAGCACGCTCAGCCGGTTCTTCTGGCTCACCACCTGCTGGCCCACGCGTGGCCTCTCATGCGCGATGTTGAACGGCTCATGGACCTGGACAAGCGGGCCGCGGTGTCGGCCTACGGTTCGGGTGCTCTTGCAGGTTCGTCACTCGGACTTGACCCGCAGGCCGTGGCTGAAGAACTCGGTTTCCCCACTTCGACCGAGAACTCGATCGACGGCACTGCCAGCCGTGACATCTTCGCTGAGTTTGCGTGGGTGACCGCCATGATCGGAGTGGACCTTTCTCGCCTGTCCGAAGAGATCATCATCTGGAACACCAACGAGTTCTCGTTCATCAAGCTGTCGGACAACTATTCGACCGGCTCGTCGATCATGCCGCAGAAGAAGAACCCTGACGTAGCCGAACTGACCCGCGGCAAGGCGGGCCGGCTCATCGGCGACCTGACCAGCCTGCTGGTCACACTCAAGGCTCAGCCGCTGGCGTACAACCGCGACCTGCAGGAAGACAAAGAGCCGATCTTCGATGCGGTCGACACTCTTACGCTCCTGCTGCCCGCCTTTGCCGGCATGGTCGCAACGGCAGAGTTCAACACTGAGCGCATGGCGCAGCTGGCACCGCGTGGTTTTGCGCTGGCAACCGACATTGCCGAATGGCTGGTCCGCGAAGGTGTGCCGTTCCGCGTGGCACACGAACTTTCCGGCGCCGCCGTGAAGAAAGCCGAAGACCGCGGTGTTGAGCTGTGGGATCTCAGCGATGACGACTACGCCGAAATCTCCGAGCACTTCACCCCGCAGATGCGCGAAGTGCTCAGCACCCTGGGCTCTGTCGATTCGCGCAGTGCGAAGGGCGGAACCGCTCGCAGTGCAGTGCAGACCCAGCTGGAAAACGCGCGAGTCGAGCTGCGTCGCTTAAGCGAGTTCGCCCAGAGCTGACCAAACTCGACACAGCGGCCGCGTGCACCTTCAGCACGCGGCCGTTTCTGTACACGTAGAATGCCCTGTGGAGCCCAAGCTTCCACAAAGCAGAAACAGAAAGGCCAAAAGTGACTGACGTCCTCAGCGACCTCCAGGCTCGCGCAATTGCCGCGCAGACAACCGACGAAGATGCTCTTCGAGCAGCTCTCAACGGCGGGTCGCTGACGTTCTATGTTGGCTTTGACCCGACCGCGCCCAGTATTCACATGGGCAACCTGGTGCAGGTGCTCGTCGCCCGCCGTCT
The DNA here is from genome assembly GCF_001806835.1 of Brevibacterium sp. HMSC24B04. Classification (NCBI taxonomy): domain Bacteria; kingdom Bacillati; phylum Actinomycetota; class Actinomycetes; order Micrococcales; family Brevibacteriaceae; genus Brevibacterium; species Brevibacterium sp. HMSC24B04. The sequence continues at coordinate 71,431 of NZ_KV786100.1, forward strand.
GCAGATGGCCGGACACAACCCGCTCATGCTGGTCGGCGGTGCAACCGGTCTGATCGGCGACCCGCGCATGTCGGGCGAACGCACGCTGAACGACCGCGAAGTCGTCGAAGGCTGGGTCGAGAAGATTCGCTCGCAGATTGAGCGCTTCCTCGACTTCGACGGTCCGCACGCGGCCCGCATGGTCAACAACCTTGACTGGACCAAAGACATTTCGGCGCTGGACTTCCTGCGCGATGTCGGCAAGCACTTCTCCGTCAACCGCATGCTGGCCAAGGAAGCCGTTGCCGCTCGTCTGAAGTCGGAGGACGGAATTTCGTTCACAGAGTTCGCCTACCAGCTGCTGCAGGGCAACGACTACCTGGAGCTCAACCGCCGCTACGGCGTGACGCTGCAGACTGGCGGTTCGGACCAGTGGGGCAATCTCACCAGCGGTGTTGACCTCATTCGCCGCGTTGAGCGCAAGTCGGTGCACGCAATGTCGACCCGTCTGATCACCAAGGCTGACGGCACCAAGTTCGGCAAGACAGAGTCCGGCACCGTGTGGCTGGATCCGACACTCACCTCGCCGTACGCATTCAGCCAGTTCTGGCTCAACTCGGCAGACGCCGATGCGCCGGGATACCTCCGTGTCTTCTCTCTGCGTCCGCTGGACGAAATAGAAGACATCATCGAGCAGTTCCAGGCTGAACCGCACAAGCGCCTGGTGCAGCGCACGCTTGCTGAAGACGTCACGACGCTTGTGCACGGCAAGGAAGAGTCCGATCAGGCCTTCGCCGCTGCGGCCGCGCTTTTCGGCACCGGCGACCTCAGCGAACTCAACCCATCAACACTGGGCTCCGCTCTTGCTTCGCTGCCAAACCTCGAGGTCGACAGCTCCGCGATCACGGCGGGACTTTCCGTTGCCGACGCTTTTGCGGGATCGGGAATCGTCAAGTCGAAGGGCGATGCTCGCCGCGCCGTGAAGGAAGGCGGCGCCTACATCAACAACGAACGGGTCTCGGATGCCGAGGCGCCTCTCACCGGTCAGCAGCTCCTTCCGATTGACGGGGGATCGGCTGCTCTGCTGCGCCGCGGCAAGCGCACTCTCGGTGCCGTGATCGTGCGCGATAACTGACCGAGCGCGGTCCACACAGACTCGAAGAGGGAGCGGATTTGCATCCGCTCCCTCTTGTGTATTAAGTTATCCCTCGTTGCCAAAAACGGGAGGGCGCAAGCCCAACTGCAGATCAGAAGCCAAATCAGGTAACTGACTGGGCAGTCCGAAGAAGGCAGCGCACTCAAGCGGAAAGACCAGAGTGGCAAGCTTCACACAGAAGCAAGTTGCAAAGTGAAAATCCGCAGGGTAGAGTAAAGACCCGGTCGCAGGGAAACCTGAGATTAACGGTTCGAAACCTCGACCTGAACATCACAACTCCGGAAGGTCCGCAGCAGCGGGCTGAAAGGTTTTGGTGTCTGTTCTTTGTCAACTCAATAGCGTGTTTG
>NZ_KV786101.1:0-871 GCF_001806835.1 Brevibacterium sp. HMSC24B04
ACTTTGCGCGTAAATGCGCCGCATTAACGCGTGAGCCTGCATTAGCGCGCAAGTTTGGCCCAGCCACCCCGGCGGGCTACCCCGTCCTGTAAGAGCTTTACCCATCCAAACGCAGTTCACCGTGACCACGCACGCAGCCGGTCCAACCCAGATTTACGCTTTAATGCAACTTTGCGCGTAAATGCGCCGCATTAACGCGTGAACCTGCATTACCGCGCAAGTCTGGCCCAGCCGCCGAAGCGGGCCACCCCGTCCTGAAAGGGCTTTACCCATCCAAACGCAGTTCACCGTGACAACGCACGCAGCCGGTCCAACCCAGATTTACGCTTTAATGCAACTTTGCGCGTAAATGCGCCGCATTAACGCGTGAACCTGCATTACCGCGCAAGTCTGGCCCAGCCGCCGAGCGCACTCAGCCGCGCAAGTTTGGCCCAGCCGCCGCGGCGGGCTACCCCGTCCTGAAAGGGCTTTACCAGCCGAACGCAGTCACCGTGACAACGCACGCCGCCGGTCCAACCCAGATTCACGCTTTAATGCAACTTTGCGCGTAAATGCGCCGCATTAACGCGTGAACCTGCATTACCGCGCAAGTCTGGCCCAGCCACCCCGGCGGGCTACCCCGTCCTGAAAGGGCTTTACCATCCGAACGCAGTTCACCGTGACAACGCACGCCGCCACTCCAACCCAGATTCACGCTTTAATGCAACTTTGCGCGTAAATGCGCCGCATTAACGCGTGAATCTGCATTAGCGCGTGAGTTTGGCCCAGCCACCCCGGCGGGCTACCCCGTCCTGTAAGAGCTTTACCCATCCAAACGCAATTCACCGTGACAACGCACGCCGCCGTTCGAACCCAGATTCACGCTTTAATG
>NZ_KV786101.1:891-27506 GCF_001806835.1 Brevibacterium sp. HMSC24B04
CAAATGCGCCACATTAACGCGTGAAACTGCATTAGCGCGCAAGTTTGGCCCAGCCGCCGAGCGCGCTCAGCCGTGCAAGTTCAGCCCGGCCGCCGCGCAAGTCTGGCCCAGCCGCCGAGCGCGCTTAGCCGCGCAGGATGCCCGGCACCAAAAAGCCGACCGCGTCCAGCAGGAAGTGCGCACCGACGAACGGCATCACCCTCCGCCGACGCATATACAGCCAGCCGAAGATCAGCCCCATGAGCACATTGCCCACAAAGGGGCCGAACCCCTGGTATAGGTGGTAGCTTCCGCGGAAAACCGCCAGCCCCACGATGATCGCCCACGGCGACCAGCGCAGCTTTTCCAGCCGATCCCAGAAGAAGCCCAGCAGCAGCACTTCTTCCAGCACACCGTTCTTCACCGCCTGCAGCAGCAGAACCGGCACGGTCCACCACGCGGCGTTTAAGTTGTTCGTCGAGATCTGCGCAGTCACACCGAGCGCTCGCCCAGCGGCATAAACAACGAGCGTTCCCGCTCCGATCAGCACAAACAGCCCGACGGCACGCCAGGCATCACCCCAAGCGGCACGCCGAGCTCCGTCGCGCAAAACACCATCAGACGCAGTGCCGCCGCCACGAGCATCGCACCCCGCATCCGGGCCGGCATCGCACCCCGCATCCGGGCCGGCACCGCGCCCCGCACCCGGGCCGGCACCGCGCCCCGCACCACGACCAACACCGCGCCCCAGTCCCAGCCGCTCGAGCACGGAACCCTGCCCGTCAAGCCACATGAGGTACAGCGCGAGCGCCACCGGCACGAGCGTGAACCCGATACCCAGCAGCTGGTACACCAGGTCAAAAACTTCCCGCGTGGACTGGCTGTGGTTGAGCCCCGCAGTGCTGTCTTTCAGCGGTGCGCGCGTGAGCCTGTCCGCCAGCCGCACGGCGGCGTACACCGCCGACTGCCCCAGCGAAACTCCCGCGACCAGCAGCACTTCCGCCCGCCACCGGGCGGGGCTTGTCAACCTCCCCGGGTACGAGGCGCCGCTCACCTCACTGCTGATCATCGCCTCCGTTTTCGGGTTTGGCTGCCGGCATGGGCTGGGTCGGGCGGTCATCGTTCGCCGGCCCAGAAGCCCCCGCCGCCTGACCAGCGGCAACGCCCACCGGCTCCTGACCATCGGCACCCGCCTGAGCCTCTGTCTGAGCCTCTGCCTCCGCCTCGGCCTTGTCGATGACAGCGGCACGCGCACCGTCCTTGACGGCCCGCTTCTCAGCGCGGCGCTCCTTGAACCCTTCAAGCAGCTCGTAGAGCACCGGCACCAGGATGAGGGTCAGCAGCGTCGAGGACACGAGACCGCCGATGACGGCCAGCGCCAGCGGTTTGGATACAAACACGCCGCCGCCTGTGAGTCCCATGGCCATAGGCACAAGCGCGAAGATCGTCGCCAGTGCCGTCATGATGATCGGGCGGTAGCGCAGGCGCGCCCCGTGGAACACAGCGGTTTTGAGGTCCGCCCCGTGTGCGCGGAAGCGGTTGATCAGGTCGATGAGCACAATCGCGTTGGTCACTACGATGCCGATCAGCATGAGCATGCCGATCATGGCCGTCAGCCCCATGGGCGTGTCCGTGATGAGCAGCGCGAGGATCGAACCTGTCGCGGCAAACGGGATGGACACCAGCAGAATGAACGGCTGCAGCAGCGAACGGAATGTGGCCACCAAGATGATGAACACGATGAGGATCGCCGCGAGCATCGCCAGGCCCAGCTGCTTGAAGGCGTCTTCCTGTTCGGCGGACACGCCCCCGGTGTGCTGGCTGACGCCCGGCTCCAACTGCGTGTCGTCGACGGCCTTCTGCACCGCGGCGGACACCGCTCCGAGGTCATCGCCGTCGGGAGTAGCTGAGACCGTCACCGAGCGCAGGCCGTCGGAGTGGCTGATGACCGGGGCGGTCTTCTCCTGCGTAATGTTGGCGATCTCGCTGAGCTTGATCGTCTTCTCCTGCGGCTGCGGAGGCTCCGGAACCTCCGGCACCTGCGGCATTTCGGGCATCTGAGGCTGCTGCGGCATCTGCCCGTCAGGCATCTGCGGCATCTGCCCGTCAGGCATCTGCCCGCCGTCACCGGGTGCCTGCCCTCCGTCACCGGGCGCCTGCGGCTGCTGGCCCCCTTCCTGCCCGGGTTCACGAGGCGCCTGCGACTGACCGCCTTCCCCTCCCTCATCGCCGGGGTTGGGCTGCTGCGGCTGTTCGGTCGGCGGTGTGTTCGACCCCAGGCCGGGCGCATCGGACGACTTCGAGGCAGGCTCGGCTACTCGCCCACCGCCCATCGGGCCACCAGCGCCACCAGCACCTCCTGCGCCACCGGCAGCACCGGAACCTCCCGTGGCGGGTGAACCATCAGGCATGACCATAACGGTGAGCTTGATGTCTTCGAGATCGCTGATGGTCTCCGCGTTGCCGTCGAACAGGTACACGCTGTTGGTGACGTCGTCGAGAACCACCTGGCCGATGATCTGCCCGTTGATCGCACGCGTGACAATCTGGCCCAGCTGTGCTTCCGACAGACCGTATTCGGCTGCCTTTTTGCGCTTCACATCCACGTGGATGACATCGCCGACAGCGCGCAGGCTGTTGTCGACCTTCTTCACACCGTCGGTCTTCTCAAGCTTCTTCGTGAGCTTTTCGGCGGACTTCTTCAGCGCTTCTGTGTCGTTTGCCGTCAGCGTGATGTCGATTGTCGATCCACCCGGACCGGAGTTGTCCATGACTTCGAAGCTGCCGGACTTGTCCGGGTCCATGTCCTTGAACTTTTCGGTCAGGCGCTGTGAGACCTCGTCAGCGCTGGCCCCTTCGGACAGGTTGATGAGGTAGGTGCCGTTGAGTCGGCCGGAACCGGAAGTCCCGCCCATGTCGAACTCGCTCGAACCGACCGTGAAGCTCAGATCCTCTACACCTTCCGTGGCGAGGATGTCCTTTTCAACCGGCTCGGCAATCTTGCCGGCTTCCTCCAGGCCAACACCCGCGGGGAACTTCTGGCTGGCGTTGAGCGTGTCCGAGCCCATGTCGCCCAGGAAGTCGGTCTTAAGAAGCGGCACGAGGCCCAGGGTGAGCACCAGCACCAGGACGCTGGCGACGAGTGTGATCACCGGGTGGCGCACCGTCCAGCCGATGACCGGCGTGTAGGTCTTCTGCAGTCGCGTGACCGGCGAACGCAAACCCTCGAGCTCGTCGATCTCACTTTCGGCATCAGGTGAAACAGTATCAGCCGACTCCACCTCGGCTTCCGGAGCTGCCGACGAGGTGGAGGTCACCTCGGCAGCCGGCGCCACCTCGGCGGTCTCAGCAGCGGCGGCCCCCTTCTTGCCAGCACGGCGGCGCTCCTTGCGCTCAGCTTTCAGGCCGCGCAGCCCCTCCTTGCGGCGGGCGGCGATTTCCTTCTTCTGGGCGCGGTTAAGGCGCACTTTGGATTCGCGCGCGTGCAGGAACCAGAATGCCAGAACCGGCACGATCGTCAGCGCCACCAGCAGCGATGCCAGCAGGGCGATCGAGGTGGTCAGAGCGAAGGGACGGAACAGCTCGCCCGTCTGGCCGGATACGAAGACCAGCGGCAGGAACACCGCCACCGTCGTCAGTGTGGAAGCGGTGATGGCTCCGGAGACTTCGCCCACGGCGGCGAGGATGTTGCTGAACTTGGTGCCGCCCATCGTGTGGCGCCGGCGAATGGCCTCAATGACGACAATCGAGTCATCGACCACGCGGCCAATCGAAATGGTCAGTGCTGAGAGCGTGAGCATGTTGAGCGAATAGCCCGTCTGCCACAGACCGATCATTGTCAGCAGCAGGGACAGCGGAATTGAGATCGCCGTGATGAGGGTTGCCCGCACGCTCAGCAGGAACACCAGAATGACCAGCACCGCGAACACCAGGCCGAGCACACCCTCGTGGACGAGGTCGTCAATCGACTGCTGAATGAACGGCGACTGGTCGAAAACCGTGGTGAATTCGGGGTTGCCGCGCACCTTGTCCTGCAGTTTCGGCAGGGCGTCGTGCACGGCGTTTGCAACATCGACAGTGTTGGCGTCTGGCGTCTTCGTCACCGCCAGGGTGAGCGACTCTTTGCCGTTGGTGCGCGAAATGCTTTCAACCGGTGCGGGCACCTGCTTGATTTCAGCGACCTCGGACAGTTTGAGGGGGCCGTCCTTGCCCGTGACCTGCAGGTCACGGATCTGGTCGAGGTTCGTGATGCGCACGCCGACTTCGACCGGTGCGTCCCCGTTGTCGCCTTCGATTTCACCGGCCGAGGCGGCAACGCCGTTGGCCTGCAGGACGCCGGCGATTTCATCGACGCTGACACCCTTGTCTTTGACCTTTTTCTTGTCAACCGTGATGTTGACCTGTTTGACGTCAGCGCCGGACACCGCGGCTGCGCGCACGCCGGCCAGCTTCTTCAGTTCGGGGACGACAACCGAATTGAGGTCATCGGCCAGTTTTTCTTTGTCACCGTCAGAAGCGACTGAAATGACGACGACGGGGAACTCATCAAGAGCACCGCTGAACACGATGGGGTCTACCCCGTCGGGCAGCTGTTCTTTGACCTTGGCAATCGCGCCTTCAAGTTCGCGGACGATGTCATCTGATGAGGTCCCGTAGGCGACTTCGGCCGTCACTTCGGACGAACCGGATGACGAGGTGGAGCTGACTGATTCGACTGATTCGGAACCGCTGATCGCGCTTTCGATGATGTCGGTGACTTCGCTCTCCACTGCTTCGGGCGATGCACCCGGGTATTGGGCGGAGATGACAGCCTGCGGCAGTTCGAAGGCGGGGAAGAGCTCCCGCTTCAGCTGGGCTGTTGCGATGAAGCCGAACATCACCGCAACCACGGTGATCAGTCCGATGAGGGCGCGGTTCTTCAGGCTCAGGCGAGTCAGTGTTTTCACGCGGCCATCCTATTCGACGGCCCCTGCGAACACCCTGAGGTCAACCCCCGGTCCGCATCGGGACAACCGCACTCTTCGGGTGAGGAAAACCTCCGCAAGAATTTGGCCGCACCCGCAAGTTAAGCTACCTTAATTTCATGGCAAACAGGGCCCTTTCCCGCGGCGGCGCACACGACAGCGGCGCACGCGGCGATACTCGCCACCAGCACGTTCACCGCAAGCGCCTGGTGTGGCTTTTGGGTCCGGCCTTTGTTGCGGCAATCGCCTATGTCGATCCCGGAAATGTCGCCGCGAACCTCAGCGCGGGTGCCGAGTACGGCTACCTGCTGGTGTGGGTTCTCATTGCCGCCAATCTCACCGCCATGATCGTGCAGTACCTGTCGGCCAAGCTCGGCCTGGTCACTGGCGAAAGCCTGCCGAGCATACTGGGCGCGCGGCTGAGGAAACCTGCCCGACGGGCATTTTGGCTGCAGGCGGAGCTCGTCGCCGCGGCAACTGACCTCGCCGAGGTCGTCGGCGGCGCAGTTGCCCTGTACATCCTGTTCGACATCCCCCTGGTGTGGGGCGGAATGATCATCGGCGCGGTATCAATGCTCTTGCTGGCTACCGCTGACCGCGCGGGCCAGCGATGGTTCGAAGCACTGGTGACCGCCCTGCTGGTGATCATCACGATCGGCTTCACAGCCGGCCTGCTCATCAGCGACCTCGATCCCGCCGGCATGGCCCAGGGCATGATTCCCCGCTTCGAGGACACGCGCTCACTCATGCTGGCCGCTGCAATCCTGGGTGCTACCGTCATGCCACACGCCATCTACCTGCACTCGGACCTCATCCGCGATCGCTTCGGCACCGGCATTCCCGAACGCACTGTTGCCCGATTGCTCAAGGCCAGCCGGTGGGATGTCTTCCTATCGCTCATCCTGGCAGGCGGCGTCAACCTCGCCATGCTGCTCCTGGCGGCGGCCGCACTGCCCGGTGTGGAGGGCACGGAGACCATTGAGGGCGCGCACGCGGCCATCACAGGGGCCATGGGCCCGTTCATCGGCGTGCTCTTCGGCATCGGCCTGTTGGCTTCCGGCCTGGCTTCAACTTCAGTGGGCTCCTATGCGGGCGCATCGATCATGAAGGGCCTGCTGCACATGCAGATCCCCCTGCTGTGGCGCAGGCTCACCACCCTCATCCCGGCACTTGTCATTCTGGCGCTCGGCATCGATCCGACGTTCGCGCTCGTTGTGTCGCAGGTGCTGCTCTCAATCGGCATTCCCGCGGCTCTCATTCCGCTGGTCATCTACACCGGCCGGCGCAGCATCATGGGTCGATTCGCCAACCCGCTGCCCCTGCAGGCTGCCGCGTGGGTGACAACAGCCCTCATTGTGGCGCTCAACGCGGTGCTCATTGTGCTGGTCTGCTTGGGCTACGACGTGTAATCACCCTTCGCCGCACCGCCGCTGTGACCGCAGCGGCAGCCCTTTCGGCACATGCACGAATACGCATAGGGTGAAGGTGTGAGCACTGAACTGGAACACCTGTCACCGGTCACCCAGGACTTCCTCAAGGCCATCTGGAGCGCCGAGGAGTGGGGTGGTGGCCCCATCACGACGAAGGCCCTGGCCGAAAGGTTCGGCACGTCGTCTGCGAGTGTGACTGACACCGTCAAGCGCCTAGCCGCTGCTGACCTTGTTGCCTACACCCCGTACAAGCCGGTCCGACTGACTGATGTGGGCCGCCGTCACGCGGTGCAGATGGTCCGCAGGCACCGCCTGCTCGAAACCTACCTGGTCAGCATGCTCAATTATTCGTGGACGGAAGTCCATGACGAGGCGGAGCGACTGGAACACGCTGTTTCTGATCTGTTCGTGTCCCGCATTGATGCGCTCATGGGATTCCCCACGGCTGATCCGCACGGCGATCCGATTCCCGATGCCCACGGCCGCATTTACCACCCTGATCGAGCGGTTCTGCTGGGCGAGGCCACGGCAGAAGGGCTGCACAGGGTGGATCGCGTGGATGACAGCGAAAACGACATTCTTACGCAAGCCGCCAATCACGGATGTGTTCCCGGGGCGCACATTGTTCCCAGCGCGGTGCTGGAAAACGCCCCAAATCTGGCCGAAGCGGTGTGGGTCTCCCCCGTCCAGGAGGGCTGAACCAGCTTCGGTTCTAAGCCTCGGCTTTCTTGCGGCCCGGCATGGTTTCCTCAGCGAAGAACCACTGAATACCGGCGAGCACAACAACTGCACCGGCCGCGGCAAACGCGACCCCGTAGCCGTAGGCGTCGGCCAGCCATCCGGAGACGATCGGCCCGAAGATAGCGCCGACGTCCATGCCCATCTGATAGCGCGACAGCACTTTGCCGCCGGCCCTGTCAGGCCCGATGATGTCGGCAATAACAGCCTGCTGGGGTGCGTTGACGGTGCCCGCACCGATGCCGGCTATGACCGACAAGATCAGGAAGACGGGGAACGACTGCCACAGGCCAACCAGGATCGTGGAGCAGCCGAGCACCAGCAGCCCTGCAATGATGAACGGTTTGCGGCCGTACACATCGGCGGCCCTGCCCAGAGTGTTGACTGACAGAGCAGTGCCGGCGGCGAACAGGGCGAGCGCCCAACCGGCAGCGGCAACACCGGCCTGCAGGGCGTAGATCGCAAACAGCGGGTAGATGGCGGTGCGCACACCCATCGCACCCCACCCGTTGGCCATCGCGCCGACGAGCGCGGCCCGATAGGACTTAAAGGCCCACGCTTCGCGGAAGCGCATGGGAGGCAGCCGGTCTGGGCGTTCCTTCGCGGTGACCGCTTCAGCAGCCTGCGGTGAAACGGAACCGTCGGCGGCACCATCACTGCCGACCCCAGCGGTCTCGTGTGCGCCCTGCGGTTCCGGGCCCTCCACCTCGTCATTCCGTCCGGTGGTCAGCTTGATGTGCACGACCAGAGCGGCGATGACCAGACCGGTGCCGTAGATGAGGAACGGCACCCGCATGCCCAGGCCGGCCATAAGACCGCCGACGACGGGACCGGCGATGTTGCCCACCAAAAACGCCGTCGCGTACATGCCGGTGGCGCGAGCCCGCGCGTTGTACGGGGCAATCCGCACAATGAGCGCCATGGCTGACACCGTGAACAGGGTCGAGCCGATCCCGCCGAGAGAGCGGAACAGCAGCAGCTGTTCGTAGGACTGGGCAAACGCCACGGCAAAGGTCGAAGCGGCGACAATGAGCAGGCCCACAACGTAGATGGGCCTTTCCCCGAACGTGTTGACCAGGCGGCCGCCAGCGGGCGCGGTGAGCAGGCGGAAGAACGCAAAAGAGCTCACCACGATCGTCGTGGCGGTCACGCCCAGGTCAAAGGAGTGGGCGAACTGCGGCAGCACCGGAGCGATGATGCCGAAGCCGATCGCCACGATGAACGCGGCGCTGATGAGCACCCAAATGTCCGCGGGCATCGCTACTTTCGGCCCGCGCCACTTAGCTCTCTTCTTCACAGACGTGAAGACCACCCCTGTTTGGTGTCAAGGAAGACATCCGGGTCGAGCGGCGGCCTGCTGGACGTGGTCAGTCGCTCGTGGAATTCAGGGTCCACGTCTCCCACGTACAGCCAGCCCATCATGAGTTCGCTGTCCTTCAGACCGTGGAAGCGGCGGATGGGTTCGGCGTTGGCGTTCGGGCCGGTGCGCCACATAACGCCCCAACCGGCCTGCCACAGGGCCAGTTCCAGCAGATGGGCGGCACCGGCGGCGGTGGCGTGCTGTTCCCACTGGGGAACCTTGGGGTGCTCAATGTGGTCGGCAATGACCGCGATGAGCAGTTCTGCGCGAAACGGCTTGGGGTTGATTTCCCCTGCGGGGCGGACGGTTCCGTCGGCTTCGTCAAGTGCCTCTGCAAGGCCCACGCGGTCATCACCGCGCAGAGTCATGAGCCGCCACGGACGCAGCGCCTTGTGGTCGGCCACCGGTGTGACGGCGGCCAGCAGGTCGCGCAGCTGCGCATCGGTCGGCGTTTCGGGTCCGACCTTGGACACCGAGCGGCGATTCTTCATGGCGGTGAGAACCGGGTCGGTGAATTCGACGGGGTCGAGGCGGCGGGGTGTTGCCGCTGTTGGTTCTTCTGGGGTTGTCATAGGTTCCATTCGATCACGTGTTGTCAGTACATGTATTCGGCGTACCGGGCTCGTGCCTGCGCCAGCTTGGGGTCGATGACGAACATGCAGTAGCCGTTGCCCGGATTGCGCCCGTAGAAGTTCTGGTGGATGTCTTCGGCCACGTAGAACCGGCTCATGGGCTCCAGGGTGGTGACCATCGGCCTGGGGAAAAGCTCTTGCCAGTGTGCGATGGCGTCTTGGAAGTGCTGTTTCTGTTCCGCGTCTTCGTAGAACATGGCCGAACGGTACTGCGTGCCGACATCGTTGCCCTGCCGGTTGAGGCTCGTAGGGTCGTGCCCGGTGAAGAACATGCCGAGGATGACATCTTCCGGCACGACGGCCGGGTCAAACGTCACGCGCACGGCTTCCGCGTGCCCCGACATTCCCGACGCCACCTGTGCGTAGGTGGGGTCGGGAATGTCACCGCCGATGTAGCCGGATTCGACGCGGCTGACTCCGCGGGTACGGCTGTAGACGGCTTCCAGGCACCAAAAGCATCCGGCGGCAAGCGTCAGCGTCTTCATATTCGACATAACCTCGCACGCTCCTGGGCTATTCCACCGGCGGCCCTGCGGGGTTTACTGTTCGACTTCGATCTGCGCGTCCTCAGCGACGCTTGCCCACTGTGCGACGGTCAGCAGGTCAGGTTCGTCCTCTGGGCTGTAATCGGCGTCAACGTCTTCGAGGTCGACGCCTTCTTCGTCCCAGTCGATGAAGAACATGACTTCCCGCAGCCAACCGTCTTCGATCATCAGCTCGACCAGGTAGTCGGTTCCGTCAACACTCACGCGGCCGCGTACGGGGTAGGTGTGCGAGCGCGGAACAATCGGGCCTGCTTCGTCACTGCCGGTGTCCACTGAAACGAAGTCCAGTTCGCGGTTCAGCAGGGCATCACCGGTGAGCGCTCCGTCTTCGACGCCCTCATCATCGTCAGTCCACACCGTGAACGAGGCGGTGCGCAGCTGCTTCTGGATGTGCTGGGCTGCCTGTGGCAGGGGCGAGATTGCCGGGTCGGCTATCCGTTGCAGAAGGTCAAGGATTTCCGGCGGCAAAGTCACGACGGTCGGTTCGCCGTCGGGCAGAGGGTAGTCCGCGTCTTCGAGAGCATTTTCGACAAGGCGTGCTGCCCGGCTGACAGCGAAGGTTGCTAGGCCCGTGACGAGTGCCGGCGAAGCGACACCCCAACGGCGAAGGCGGGCATCGAGCCAGTCGTTGGCCTTCACGTTGACCGGCCACAGCGCGGCTGCAGCCACACCGATAACGGGGGCCGCCCACGTGAGGTACGTGTTGAGCTTGTCAACGCCGATTTCCTCAGCGGTTTCAATTGCCTCGGAGTCGCCGACGGAAAGTGCCCACGCATTGTCTTCGCGGATCTGCTGTACTTCCAAAGCAGCCGCTGCCGTCATGAGGCCACCGAAAACGGCTGCACCAGCCAGACGGCTGCTGCCCACGTGGCGTGGGCGCAGGCCCGCGGCCACGCTGTAGAGGACATCGGCTCCGAGGGTGCGCAGGCTGCTGGCGGGAACAGCGCTCTGCACATGTGGGAGGAAGCGCTCGGCAGCTGAATCTGCAGCACCGCGCAGCGAAGAGATGAATGAGTTCATGAGTTCTCCTGTGGTGTGTGGGGTGGAAGGCTGAAACCGAGCATCCGCGCGGCAGTTGCGGGATCGCCCTGGGTGAGGTCTCGGTTGTCGTCGGCTGTCAGTGAGCGGATATCGGCGCGGTCCAGGTAGAGCGTGCCGTCCAGGTGGTCGAGTTCGTGTTGGATGATGCGTGCTGGCCAGCCGCGGAAATCACGGCTGTGTGCGTTGCCGTCGGGGTCTTCTGAGCGCAGCCGCACGTGGGCAAACCGCGTTGTCACAGCCTGGTAGCCGCGCACGGACAGACAGCCTTCGAAGAAGGCGGCGCGTTCATTGCTCAGCGGATGCCAGCTGGGGTTGATCAGCGGCATGAACGGAAGCGGTGTGCGTTCCCTTTCGCGGGCTTGGTCTTCGGGCAGTCGCACCCGGTCTTCGATAACAGCGATACGTACGCCGATGCCGATCTGCGGGGCGGCAAGCCCTACGCCGGGGGCCGCGTGCATGGTTGCCCGCATGACTTCGAGCAGACCGAAAAGCTGTTCGTCTGACAGCTGTCCCGTGTAGGCGGCTGCCGGGCGACGCAGTACGGGGTCGCCGGCTTGGACGATGGGGGCCACACCGTTGTTGTCCTGTGCTGTGCGCAGAACAGCTTCAACCTGCTCGACAATCGGGTTCATAAGCACAATTGTGCCCCATCCCGCTGACACAGGACGGGGCACAAAGGTGCAGGGCTTAGGCGCGTGAGCGGATGCGGCGGGCCTGACGCAGCAGAGGTTCGTCGATCATCTGCCCTTCGTACTGGAAGGCTCCGTTGGAGGTTTCGGCCTTTTTCAGCACGCCAAGCGCCCAGTGGATCTGCTCGGCTGTCGGCGCGAACGCCGTGCGCACCACCTCGATGTGGTTGGGGTGGATGGACACTTTGCCGTCGAAGCCGGATTCCACGGCATCTTCGGCTTCGGCACGCAGACCTTCAAGGTTCGGGATGTCCGCCCAGATCGAGTCAAGTGCGTACTTGCCGTTGGCTTTTGCCGCCAAAAGCATGTTGGCGCGCGCCACGCGGGCGAAGTCGCGATAGGTGCCGTCAGCTTTGCGGGAGGACCCGCCGCCGAGATCGGCGGTAAGGTCTTCGGCACCCCACATAAGGGTTGTCACGTTCGGCGATGCGGCGATCTCGCCGACATTGAGAACGCCCTTTGCGGTTTCGATCAGCGCAATCACCTTGAGTCCGGCAAGCTTTTCGGTGTCCTCAGCGCTTTCCACCTTGGGCAGCATGCAGCTGTAGCGGCCAGACAGTTCGCCGATGAACTTGCGGTCTTCGGCAAAGGAGGGCGAGCCGACTGGGTTGACGCGGATGACGGTCCGCTCCGGGCTCAGAGCATCAGGGCCGTTCTGAAAGTTGAGGAAGGCACGGCGGGCGGCTGCTTTGTCATCGGGTGCCACAGCGTCTTCGAAATCGACGATGACGATGTCGGAGCGCTCGGCGGCTTTCTTGTAGCGGTCCGGGCGGTCGCCGGGAACAAAAAGCCAGGCGGGTTTCATGGTCGGCATGGTTGTCTCCTCAGTATGGGCGGGTCAGTCGGCGGAGTCGCTGCCTGCCGTGTTGGCGTTCGGGTCGGAAGTGAACATGAGCGTCTGCCTTACGGCTCGGGCAACGACCGTGCCGTCTTGGTTGCGGCCGATGTGTTCGAGCGTGACGATGCCCTGGCCAGGCCTGGACTTGGAGTTCCGCTTGTCCAGGATCTTCGTTTCGGCGTACAGCGTGTCACCGTGGAACACGGGGTGGGGGAAAGAAACTTCGGAGAATCCCAGGTTTCCGACGATGGTGCCCTGGGTCAGCTGAGAAACCGACAGGCCCACGAGGGTGGCCAGTGTGAACATCGAGTTCACCAGGCGCTGGCCGAAGGGCTGCTGCTCAGACCACGCGGCGTCCAGATGGAGGGCCTGCGTGTTCATGGTCACGGCTGTGAACCACGTGTTGTCCGCTTCTGTCATGGTGCGACCGGGGGCGTGCTTGTACACCGCACCGACTTCCATTTCGTCAAGGTAGAGGCCGCGCTGCTGGATGACGGGCCCGTTTTCTTCACTCACGATTCTGTGCTCCTTTGCATGAAAACTGTCATCAATCTATCGCGTCCTGTGTGACCGGCGTTACTGCAGTGCCGATGTCAGGCGGAACAGGGACTCCAGGTAGCGGCGGAACAGGCCCCTCTCCCGCCATTCATCCAAGGTGAGTTCCGTGCACCTGGTCCGATACTCCTCGACGACATTCGAAATGCCGGACACGAAGTCGCCCTCAGCGCACATGAGGCTGATTTCGTAGTTGAGGCTGAAGGAGCGCATGTCCATGTTGGATGATCCGAAGACGGCGTAGTCGTCGTCGATGATGAAGCACTTGGTGTGAAGAATCTGCGGTTTGGGCAGACGGTAGATGCGCACGCCGGCTTCCAGCAGATTGTCGTAGTAGGACGACTGGGCGTACTCGACCATGAACTGGTCAGCTTTTTCGCTGACGAACAGTTCGACTTCGACCCCGCGGTGGGCGGCGGTGATGATGGCAGCTTTGATCGTTTCGTCCGGTACGAAGTAGGGGCTGACAATCGACAGCCGCTTTTCGGCGAGGTACATCAACGATGTGAAGCAGCGCAGGTTCGGTTCGGTTTTGAAGCCCGGCCCCGATGGGACCAGCTGGACTACCGCATCTTTGCCTTCGAACTCCGGCACCGGCCGTCCGTCGAAGTCGTAGGGCCGAATGTCGATGACCTCTTCGCGTTCGGAGTACCAGTCGGTTGCGAATACAGCTTCAAGTTCGGCGACGACCTCGCCGGACATTTTGACCCACAGGTCGTTCCAGTGGCGGCCCGCCTCGCGGTTCTTCTGGGATCCGTAGGCGGATTCGATGAGGTTCTGGGAGCCCATGAAGCCCACCCGCCCGTCGATCACGACGAGTTTGCGGTGGTTGCGCAGGTCAATGCGGCGCATTTTGCCCTGCAGCGGCAGGAAGGGAAGCATAAGCTCCCAGTCAATGCCCACACTGTCGAACCACTTCTGCATGTCACGGAAGCCGTCGTATTTGCGCGAGCCGATGTGATCCAGCAGAACGCGGACGTTGACACCGCGCTGCGCAGCTCGACCGAGGGCCTGGAAGAACGGCTCGGTGTAGGCGTCGCGCGACATGATGTAGATCTCAACGTGCACATAGGATTCGGCGGCGTCGATGGCGTCTGCCATGTCATGAAAGACCTGGCGGTAGTCGGTGGACATGCTCAGTTTGCGGGCATCAACCATCGGCAAGCCGGTCAGATGGCGGTTGAGCTGGACAATCTGCGCGAAGTCTCTGGCGGGTTCGTAGCCTTCGGGCCAGTCGGGAACGTCTTTTGTTCCCTTCTCCAGAAGCTGGTTGACTTCAGCTTGGATGCGCTGTCGGCGGTCGTTGACGTAGGGACTGCCGAACATGATGAAAAGCGGCACGCCGATCAGCGGGATGAACAGGATGGCCATGAGCCACCCCATTGAGGCGCCCGGCCGGCGGTTTTCCGGCACCACGCCCACAGCGATGATTTTGATGGTGTAGGACACCACGAGCCAGATCACCCACATGACCGTCCAGAAGCTCATCGTTCCCGCCTTTCACCCGAATTCACTGTTCAAACATTAAGGGACGGCGCGGTGAGCGCGCCGTCCCAGGTGTGTGCTGCAGCGATCAGCCGCCGAGCGGTGCGAGCTCGAGACCGGCAAGCATCCATCCGAGGACAGGAGTGGACTGCAGGCCGATGAGCAGACACAGGAACAGGACCAGCACCAAGGACCAGCCGATGACCTTGCGGAAGATGACCGACTCCTGGCCGGGCATGTTCGCCGCGGTAGCCGCAATCGCGAGGTTCTGGGGGCTGATGAGCTTGCCGACCACACCACCGGAGGTGTTTGCGGCGACCGTAAGTTCGGGGTGCACGTTGAGTTCAACGGCGGCGGTCTGCTGCAGTTTGGCGAACAGTGCGTTGGCCGATGTGTCCGAACCTGTGACGGCGGTTCCGATCCATCCCAGAAGCGGGGACAGGAAGGCGTAGGCCGCGCCCGTTCCGGCCAACCACACACCGATCGAGATGGTCTGTCCGGAGAAGTTCATGACGTAGGCCAGCGAAAGCACCAGCACAATCGTCAGGCCGGCCCAGCGCATGCGGTAGAACGTGTTGCCCAGTTCCTTGGCGGCAGCGCCCAAGGGTGAGGGGAACTTACCGCCGGAGGTGCAGAATCTGTAGACGACGGCGACGATGATGCCGGTGATCAGCAGGAGCGAACCGGGCGAGGACAGCCACGAGAAGTTGAACACGGTGGCGTCGCGGACTGCACCGGTTTCGTCGACGAGAGCTTCGTGGATGACAGGCCACGGGATTTTGACGTCGGTCGATGCGAGGAAAGCGGTGACCGGCGGAACCAGCTTGGCGATGCCGAACACAACGATGAGAGCAAGGTAGGGGAACAGCGCGAAGAAGGTGCGTTCGCCGCTGATCTTTTCGGCCTTCGGCGGTTCCGCCACGCCCAGGCGCTCACGAGCTTCAACCGAACCGCGGGGTTCGTAGATCTTCATGAACAGGATCGTTCCGCCCAGTCCGCCGAGTGCTGCGACGATGTCGGTCAGTTCGTAGCTGAAGAAGTTCGAGGACAGGAACTGGAAGACGGCGAAAGTAACGCCGGTGACGAGGGCGATCGGCCACAGGTCTTTCACACCGCGGCGGCCGTCGATGATGAACAGCAGGATCAGCGGGACGATGAGAGCCAGGATAGGTGACTGGCGGCCGATGATCGCACCGATGACGTTGGGGTCGATGTTGGTGAGCTTGCCCGCAGTGGTGATGGGCGTGCCGATGGCGCCGTAGGCGACGGGTGCGGTGTTGGCTACGAGGACCGCGGCGGCTGCGCGCAGCGGTTTGATGCCCAGTGCCATGACCATGGTCGCGGTGATGGCGACGGGTGCGCCGAAACCGGCGAGCGCTTCGAGCAGCCCGCCGAAGCAGAAGGCGATGAGGAGTGCCTGCACGCGGATGTCGCCGTGGCCCACGCGGTCGAAGATGTTGCGCAGGTCTTCGAAGCGGCCGTTGATGACGGTCAGCTGGTAGAGCCAGATGGCGAAGATGACGATGAGGGCAATCGGCATAATGCCGAAAGCCGCACCCTGCAGTGCGGACATCAGTGCGTAGCCGACTGGCATTTTGAAGCCTGCAACAGCCACCACGATCGCTGTGATCAGGGCGATAAGGCCCGAAACGTGAGCCGAGCGCTTGAGAACGACCAGCGCTGCGAAGAACACCAGCAGCGGGATGAGTCCCACGAGTGCCGATGCAGTAACTGAACCCGCGACTGCGTCAACGGCGGGTGTGTACTTCTCCATGTTGTCTTCTTAACTGTCAGGGTGCACGCCGTGTTGGCGTGGCACTGGCGGAATGCTGGGAAAGACGCATCCGCGGTGCTGCGACCGTGAGTCGAATTGTCCCAAGCCTGCGGCAGCGTTTTCTGTCGCAGAGTTCAAGCATATTGTGAAGCAACTCACTCCTGAACACCAGGTCAACATCAGGTGTGTCTGTGTCATCGCGACTCTGCCGTCACAGCCGATTTGCGGCCTCTTTCCGCAGGACTCCAAGCAGATTTTCCGAATGGGAACGGGCGTACGGGCTGGTTTGAAAAAGATGGCACGGTTCTGCAACTCTGAGAGAAAATGGCTCGCAAGCCACCGCGCTGCCCGCCCACCGCGGCCTCTGCCTTGCAGAGACTATGTGGGCATGAGCCGTATCTTGCTTTCACGCAAAAATGTTCCCCGCACCAGCGGGGCTGCAAGGGGCCGGACCCACAGAGGGCCGGCCCTTTTTGATTGCCGCCCCGACTCTCAAGGCCCTCGAAGTCGTTCGACATATTTTTAGAAACTATCTAGCTTTTGCTTTATCTAGTGTGTAATGTCATACCAAGGCGATAGTTCACAGTGTGCACGGAGGCACTGACATAACTTCGGAGGGCGGGACATGACGGCAGAGCACACCAACAACCTGGAAGCGGCTTTCTGCCTGCCCGCCAAAAGTTTCAGGACTCAAGACCCTGCACTCATGCACTTGCAGGAAGTTTTGTGGCTCTCACTTCCCCAGCACCTTCGAGATAGTGCGGATGTGGGCATGGCACTCGCAGAGGACTGGCTTCCCCGCTCCATCACTGACCGCCTTGCAAACCGATATTCACTGAGCGGTGACGAGGTCCGCGCCCTCCTGGGGTTCCTTGCAGGAACCCACGACCTGGGCAAAGCAGAATTGTCATGGCAGAGCAGACTTGAGCAGTCACCGACGGCAGCATGGCTGGCAGATAAAGCACTGTCGTCCGGCCTGTTCGGCGAAGCGCAGAAACGCTGCGACCCCACCTTCAAACCGCAACATTCCGTGACATCTGACGTGATCCTTCGCAGACAGCTGGAGATGCTGTTTCCCGGTGCCGACTACACCGCAATCTGCACCCTCACAGCAGCGGCAGGCTGCCACCACGGAGTTCCAAGCAACCTTCCATACCATGAACTGTTGCGTGACGATACGAAACTACCGCCGCTCAACCGGCACCTCGACAATCACGGCGCTGCATGCGCACGGGTCTGGGCAGCTTTAATCCGCGACATCCTCGATCGCACGGGAGCTCACAATGCTCTTGAAAAGATCATCGGCGCCGGTGGGCTGACCATCACAGACCAGCTGACAATTGCCGGCTTCGTCAGCATGTCCGACTGGATCGCCTCGAATCAGGAACTGTTTCCGCTGACGGAAAGCGGAGCACATTCCAGCAGCGAGTCCCGTGCTGCTGCGGCTCTCGATCAGCTCAACCTCACTCAGTCGTGGTCGCCAGAACCAGACCGCCCGATCCCCTTCAGCCAACGCTTCGGCTGGCCCGAAAACGCTATGCTTCGGGCTTGCCAGCGCACCGCTCAGGCAGCTGTGAAGGGCCTGGATGATCCTGCACTGGTTGTGATCAGCGAAGAAATGGGCCGTGGGAAGACAGAAGCCGCTCTCCTGGCCGCAGAAGAGATCGCGAAAGCCCGCGGTGCCGGAGGATTGGCTTTCGGATTGCCCACACAGGTCACAGCCAATGCCATGCTTCCGCGCATATCCGATTGGCTGCGGTCGTTCAGCACAGCCGAGAACCAGCATTCTCTTCGGCTTGCGCACGGACGCGCACACCTGAGTCCCGAGTTCGAAAGGCTTGTTCGGCATACGAGAGCAGTCAATGCTGAGCAGAATGAGAACGCAGACGACGGCGTCATTGCTCACACATGGTTCAGCGGCCGCAAGAGCCTTTTGTCAGATTTCAGTGTTTCAACAGTCGACCAGATCCTCATGACTGCACTGAAATCCCGCTACGTCACGCTCCGTCATCTGGGTGTTTCGGGCAAGGTCGTCATCTTCGACGAGGTGCACTCCCTCGACCCTTATTCGACCGCTTATCTGGAACGTACGCTGATGTGGTTGGCCGCTCACCAAACGAGCGTCATATTGCTTTCCGCAACCCTCGATTCCGCTGTCCAAAACAGGCTGGAACAGGCTTACGCTCGCGGATTGGGCCGCCGACAGCCAACCGCGGCCGCGCAGTTGCCGAGCTATCCCCAGGTGTCAGCGACGACCTTGGAAGGAACACAGCGCTACGACGTAGACACTTTAGACGAACACCGCCGGGTTCACCTCGACATTATCGATGACAACCTCGCGTTCTTGCGAAGAAACATTGAGCAGCTGACGAGCGAAGGCGGAGTTGTCGGAATCGTCTGCAATACCGTCCAGCGCGCCCAGGATGCTTACCGGGTTCTCTCTGATTTCTGGCCAGAAGAAACTGTGCTTCTGCATTCGCAGCTGACAGCGGCGCAACGCGCCCAGATCGAAACTCACCTGACTGATCAGTTGGGAAAGAAGTCATCACGCGATAGTGCAGATCCATCGTCACAACGGCCGTACCGGCAGATTGTCGTCGGCACGCAGGTGCTTGAGCAGTCACTTGACGTCGATTTCGATTTACTGGTTTCTGACTTTGCGCCGGTCGATGCTCTCGCCCAGCGAGCCGGCCGCCTGCACCGCCACGACCGACCAGACAGCGACCGCCCAAGCCAATTGCGCTGCGCACGCATGCTCCTGCGCGGCTTCACGCGGCGTGGACCGCAACCGCCTCTATTCGATCCTGGTTCCGAATCCATCTACGGCGGATACAGACTGCTGGCCAGCGCCGCGGCCTTGAACGATAACTTCAACGAAGGAGCATGGTGTATCCGCCACGATCTTTACCCGAAAGT
This sequence comes from Brevibacterium sp. HMSC24B04, assembly GCF_001806835.1. Classification (NCBI taxonomy): domain Bacteria; kingdom Bacillati; phylum Actinomycetota; class Actinomycetes; order Micrococcales; family Brevibacteriaceae; genus Brevibacterium; species Brevibacterium sp. HMSC24B04. The sequence continues at coordinate 19,838 of NZ_KV786101.1, forward strand.
CGAAGCAGTTGGAACTGGTTCAATCGCTGTTCCCAGTGAATGGGAAAGTGAATTCCAGCAGGCTCAAATCGACTACAAGCAGGCCGTTAAAAACGCTTGCAGGCGGGCTTCAGCCCACCAGATCGGCACGCCTGGGAGGACTAACAACAACCTCGGTCGTGCACTTGACGGCGCAGGCACACTTGATGCGGACCGCAGCGAAGAGATTGTGGCGGCCAGCGTTAGGGATATTGAGCCCAGTCTCGAAGCCATTCTCGTGATGCAGCATGACGGTCTTCTATACCCACTGCCATGGCTCACCCCCGACCACACGGGCGCAATCAGCGAAACTCAGGCCCCACCCGCATGGCTGTCGAAGCTTTTGGCTGACTCAACCGTTCGCCTTCCCCGCTGGTTGGTGCCGCCTTACCAAGTCGATGAGGCAATTGACTCTCTTGAAGCCACTCGTATAGGCGCCTGGCAATCAGATTTCCGCTTGAGAGGGCAGCTCGTCCTAACAATCGACAGTGACTTTCAGGGGCAGGTGTTGGGCACGCACTTCCGATTCCACCCCTACTACGGGTTCCTCAGAGAGGAACAGTTCAATCAATACAAGCTGCAGGAAATTCACGAAAATCCCTTTGCGGATGAACAGGAGGAAGAACTCTATGAGGATCTGTAACGAGAGGATGGTGAAAGAGCATGTCTGACGGCTTCAACCTGGTTGATCGTCCGTGGATTAAAGTCCAAACGGTCGACGGGCAGCCTGCGGAAGTGGGACTCAGAGACTTCTTTTCTCAATGGGACAGGTTCGCAGCTTTTGACGGTGAGACTCCCACACAGAACGCCGCGGTCTTTCGCATGCTGATGGCGATAGTGGTCAGAACAGTCCGCCTGCACCCCGAGTGGGGTTTCATCGACGATGAAGGCGAACTGTGGCGTGAAATCTACACGGCAGATGACTTCCCTGAGCTGATCGGCAACTACCTAGAAACGCACCATAATCGCTTCGACCTTGCCTCCGACACTGTTCCTTTCTTCCAGGTGCCAGACCTCCACACGAGCAAAGAGGTGTACGAGTCAGCGGCGTCTTTGGTCCCTGACACCGGTCCCGCATTGTTTTCCACGCAGACCGAAGCGTCGGCGTCTGAACTTGAGCCAGCGGTTGCAACCAGATATTTGATCCACCGCCAGGCCTATGACTATTCGGGCATCAAATCCGGCATTGTCGGAGACCCCCGAGTGAAAGGCGGCAAGGGGTACCCGACCGGCCCCGGCTGGGCGGGCCGGCTCGGACACACCGTGGTCACCGGGCCTACGCTGCGAGACACTTTTATGCTCAGCCTGCCCATGCTGGAACTGATTCCCGAAGAGCTCATGTTCGATGACGAAGATCTGCCTCCGTGGGAACGACAACCCGACACTGCCATGCCCCGGAGCGCAGGCGCTGTTGAACCAAACGGCATCGTCGATCTTCTGACATGGCAGCAGAGACGCATCAGACTGTTCTGGGCAGAAGACAGAAAGACAGTCACTCACGTACTGATCGGCAACGGCGACAAAATCAACGAGCGCAACCAGTTCGCCGAACCATACTCCCCGCAGCGTTATTCCGAAGTCCAGTCTAAAAAAGCAAAAACCAGTGTGTTCTTTGCGCAAGAACTCGATCCCGCCCTGACCGTCTGGCGTGGAGTGCAGGCAATGTTTGCTGATGGCTCCATCGCTGATACCAAGAATCGGCGAGCTCCTGTCCTTAAGCAGTTCACAGGGCCTATTGGGGTGGAAAGACAGACGGCATACGCGGGCAAACACGTTGGCGTTTGGCTCTGCGGAGTCGAATACGGGCCGCAGCAGTCCTCTTTTTCAGATGAAATGTCTGAAGTTCTGCCGATAGACCTCAGTCTGATGACTGAGGCCGGCTTTCAGATGAGGAAGACGGTTCTGGACGCTATTGACCGGATATTCACCCTCCGCGGTCAGCTGCGATGGTTTTTCAAACAGCTGGAAGTCAGTCAGGGCGGATCACCCGAAGAAGCACCTGAAGCACCAACCCAAACGTGGCTTGCCGAACTCGAACACGAATTCACCCAATGGCTCTCACACCTGTCCGCGCAGCAATCTGCGGAAGAGCGCCAAAGCAATTGGTTCAGAACCCTGAACCGGGTTACTCGCAGAACAGTTGCACAAGCGGTAGATGCAGCTGGCCCCCGCGCCGCAGCAGGATGGCTTGAGACCGAACCTAACGGGACCGTGCACTTTCACAGTTCGGCACGGTACGAATCCTGGATGCTCGCAAAACTCAAACAGTCAGCTCCCCTCCCCCTAAACAGTGAACAGAAAGGAGGATCTGATGACCGCTGAAGCTGCAGAAACAGGGAATGTCACAGTGTCGTCGTCAGTCAGCCGTTACATCCACTCGCTCCAGCAACAGTTCCTCAACGAAGTTCCGGCCGCTCGCGGAAGCCTCGCAGAACTGCGTCGAGCTGTCGATGAGGATCCTGGGATGAATCCCCGCGCTTGGGCGATGGTTCTCGAAAGCCTTCCCGTATACGCACAAGGCAAAACGGACGCCGCTTCGAAATCAGAGTGGGCTGCGTTTACGGCGTTGACGCTGTACGCGGTGCATCAGCGTGGAAACACGCTACCCATGCACACTGGCAGTGTGCCGTTTGCACAAGCAGTCGGCCGATTGGTTCGCAATGGCAGCGCCTCCCTGAAGGGCCGTTACGACGCAGTCTTAACCGCAACCAGTTTCGTTGGCCAGCGCTACCACCTGCGGTCTTTAATCGGGCTACTCAGCAGCAGCGGCATTGCATTCGATTACGGTCGATTCGCTTCTGATCTCCTCCATTTGCAGGACCCTACTAAGCGCGGTGGTATCCAGCGCAGATGGGGGCGCGATTTTTATCGCGGGTACAGCTTCGACTCTTCAAACAACTGATTCAAACCTACTTCCTGAAAGGACTTCCAATGGCCACCTTCATCGACTTCCATGCACTTCAAACTCTCCCTCCATCGAACATCAACCGAGGAGAGGATGGTGCCCCCAAAACTGCTGTCTTCGGGGGTACTCGCCGTCAGCGCATTTCCTCACAGGCTCTCAAATCCGCGCAGCGGCGCGACTTTGCACAGATCTTGAACCGCGAAGACCTTGGTCTGCGAACAAAACAGATTGTCGCTGAAACCGCCGCGCGAGTGCGTGCTATCGACCCGGAGATCTCACCGGAGGAGGCTGAGAAATGGGCTTCTTCGGCCTTTGGAAAAGCTGGCATCAAGGTTGCAAAGCCTAAAGTAAAGAAAGACGAAGACCCGAAACCGGAGCAGGCCGGTTACCTCGTATTCCTGGGCAATCACCAGTTGGACCGTCTGGCCGCTGCAATCGTCGAAAGGCGGGACACGGCCTTCACCAAGAAAGAAGTGCTTGAAATCATCGACACCGAACACGCAGTTGATGTTTCGTTGTTTGGTCGAATGATTGCCGACGATGCTGCGCTCAATGTTGATGCGGCCGTGCAAACGGCCCATGCACTCGGGGTGTCTGAGGCAGCGCCCGATTTTGACTTCTATACCGCTGTCGATGACTTCACGAAGGCCGAAGAAGAAACTGGGGCCGGGATGATGGGCACCATTGAAATGATGTCATCAACTTTCTACCGCTACGCCACCCTCAACGTAGATCAGCTGCTTGAAAATCTTGGCTCAAAAGAAGCAGTGATGCGGGCAGTCGACGCCTATGCACGAACCTTCATCCTGTCGCTGCCGACTGGATACCAGAACTCTTTTGCTGCGCACACGTTGCCCGATCTGGTAAGCGTCGCAGTGCGCAAGCGTCCCGTCAGCTATATCAATGCCTATGAAAAGGCTGTTGCCCCAGACGAACGCGGGACCATCGCAGCAGCTTCTGAGGCCATGGCAGATGAAGCATCCAAGGTGACAGAACTCTATGGACTTGCGCCCGAACGTTCGTGGTTGATTGCCTCTGACGCCCTGGAAGCTGACGTCGATTCGCTCGGCCAGAAGACGGGTTTTGCTGAACTTCTATCTCAACTTGAAGAGCAGGTGCGTTCCCTGATCAACCAGGATGGGAAGTGAGCTGCTGATGAAGACCATGGTCCTCAATCTTTCGGGGCCGATGCAGTCTTGGGGTGTTTCTTCCCGCTTTAGCCGACGGTCAACAGAAACTGAGCCCAGTAAGTCCGGCGTCATAGGTCTGCTTGCCGCGGCCCAGGGCAGGCCGCGAACAGCAGAAGTGGATGACCTTGCGGAGCTGGTTATGGCCGTCCGCGTTGACCGTCCCGGTCAGCTTCTTGAGGATTTCCATACTGCACGACGACCTGGGGCCAAGCATTCTGTTCTTTCGTACCGACATTACAGAGCTGACGCCGCCTATACCGCCGCTGTGGCAGGAGAGGACGCCCTCATCGATGCGCTTAGCCACGCCGTTCTGCAGCCTGAATTTCCGCTGTATTTAGGGCGACGCAGTTGTCCAGCCCCTCCGAATCTTTTTGGCGGGGTATTCGATGGCGTAGCGCCGGAGTACATTCTGCGGGATCTCGATGCTGCTCCCTGGCAGGCTGCAGATGACTACAGAAAGTCACTCGGAAGGACGGTGTTCTTACCTTTGGCACGCGATGCTCAGCCCGGAGAAATCGGGGAAGCAGCGTATGACGTCCCCGTCAGCTTCAATCCTGAACGTCGTCAGTATCGGGTGCGGCTTGTCGTCCGCCCTGACCCCGTTCGGGTCGAAAACGATCTGGGGGCAGAAAACACCGACCCCTACCTCAACTTGGTTCAGGAGGCTTGATGTTCTTCAGTCGAATCCAGCTCAACCCTGCACTGAGGAAGACCAAAGCCGCGCTGGCAAGCCCTCATTTGATCCACGGGATGATCACAAAGACTGTCCCTCCGGATCAGCAGGCAACAGATGAGGCGCGACTGCTGTGGCGGGTGGACCGCGGGCACCACGAAACGGTCTTATATGCGGTCACGCCGGTTCAGCCGCGATTCGACCATGTGGTCGAACAGTTGGGCTGGCAGAGCGCACCTGCCCAAACAACTGATTACGGTCGACTTCTTGATTCGCTTCAGCGCGGGCAACAGTATGCGTTTCGTGCGGCGCTGAACCCAGTCAAGAAGAAGGACGGCAAACGCTTGCCGCATGTGACGGTCACGCAGCAAATGCGCTGGTTCTTGGACCGCACTGACGGGTGGGGGTTTTCGATTCCTTCCAATGCCGACTATGAGCCGGGGCACGCTGAGTCAACCGATACCAGCAGGGATGAAAGTCAGCTGGACGGACTCTGTGTTGTGCGACGCGAGGACAGCCGATTTTCTAAACCAGATGCGGCTGGCGGCAGGCATCGGGTAGCCCACAGGATTGCTGTTTTTGATGGTGTTTTAGAAGTCACGAACCCCGACCTTCTGCGGCGTTCGCTGGCTTTCGGGATCGGCAGTGGGAAAGCACACGGGTGTGGTCTGATGACTTTGGCCCGGCTGGAGGCACCATGAGTTCCCAGGCTCCGCCTCGTTCACAGGAGCTCGGACGAACAACTGACAGACTTTCGTTTGTCTACGTTGAAAGGTGCGTGCTCCATCGGGATTCCAATGCAGTCACCGCGACCGACAGCAGGGGCACAATCCATATTCCGGCAGCTATGGTCAGTGCCCTGCTTATTGGCCCGGGTGTACGCGCCTCTCATGCGGCGATAGCGCTTTTGGGTACTTGCGGTGTGACCGTTGCGTGGGTTGGTGATGGCGCGGTGCGCTGCTATGCCACTGGAAGGCCCATGGCTCGTTCAAGCAGGCTTTTAGAAGCACAGGCCCGGGCTTTCGCCAACCAGTCAGAACGTCTGCGAGTGGCGCGGGCTATGTACGAGGTGCGTTTCCCCGGGGAAGATGTATCGGGCCTGACAATGCAGCAGCTGCGAGGCCGTGAAGGAGCTCGTGTCCGCAGGATTTACCGCAGCGAATCAGACAGGACCGGGGTTTCATGGAGTGGTCGGACATACGATCCGGCTAACTTCGCAGATGCTGATGCGATTAATCAGGCTCTATCAGCGGCCAACGCCTGCTTGTACGGAGTGTCAACTGCCGTCATCAACGCGCTTGGCATGACGCCGGGTTTGGGTTTTGTGCATGTCGGTCATGATCAGAGTTTCACCTACGATGTGGCTGATCTTGTGAAGGCCGAAACCAGCATTCCGGCGGCTTTCGATGCTGTTGCGGACAATCATGAAGAACCGGAACGAGCTGTTAGGGCGCTGCTGCGGGAACGCTTCTTTCAGCAGGGGACTGTCGAGAAGCTTGTGGAAACGCTGCGCAGACTGTTTTTGAACCCGGCGGATGCGCCGGCTGAACCGGAAGTTGCGTATCTCGATGAATTGTCAGTATGGGCTGGCCGGGGCGAACGACGGCTTTCCAGCGGCCTCAATCATGCAGATCACGGATCATGGTCATCGTAGTCTTGTCGAGCTGCCCCGCTGGCCTACGGGGAGACATCACCAAGTGGCTTGTCGAAATCTCTGCGGGCGTGTTCGTTGGAAAGCTCAGTGCCCGTCTCAGGGAGTTGCTTTGGGAACGCATTGATGCAACATCATCTACAGGTCAGGCCCTGATGATCTGGTCAGCCAACAACGAACAAGCCCTTGACTATCGGGTCAAGGAGCACAAGTGGGAACCCGTTGACCTTGACGGCATCACATTGATGAGAAGACCAGCAGCACAGTCTGGATACGGAAATACAACCCTAAAAGCAGGCTGGAGCAAAGCAAGAGCTATGAGGAACGCACATAAATTCGGAAACAAGCGGAAAAGCCCTTAAAGTGATCTAAAACTAGCTTGCAAGCCAGTGTTTGCACTGGTCAGCAAGAGTGTTCCCCACGCAGGTGGGGATGAGCCCGCGGCAGCTGCCAAGATCGTCGAAGAGTACGCGTGTTCCCCACGCAGGTGGGGATGAGCCCTGGAGCGCACCAGACGCCAGGCTCGAGCTGCCGTGTTCCCCACGCAGGTGGGGATGAGCCCCAGGCGACCGGACGACTGAATTCCCGTGTGCGGTGTTCCCCACGCAGGTGGGGATGAGCCCCCACGAGCTCGCCATCTCAGGATTTGACCTTGGTGTTCCCCACGCAGGTGGGGATGAGCCCGAACTGCGTGACGTGGATGCCCCAGTGCTCATGTGTTCCCCACGCAGGTGGGGATGAGCCCTCCGGGTCAACGTGCGTGTCATATGCGGTGCGGTGTTCCCCACGCAGGTGGGGATGAGCCCTATACCACCACTTTGGATGTATTGCAAGTTGTGTGTTCCCCACGCAGGTGGGGATGAGCCTACCCCGTCGTGGATGAGGACACCCGTCAGCGGTGTTCCCCACGCAGGTGGGGATGAGCCCCGTCCTCTTCTTCACGCTCCAGCAGGGCGAGTGTGTTCCCCACGCAGGTGGGGATGAGCCCGTGAACGGCATCGTGGTACCGGAGTTGGTCAGGTGTTCCCCACGCAGGTGGGGATGAGCCCGGTGTCACCGACAAGCCGGAGCAGGGCGAGCAGTGTTCCCCACGCAGGTGGGGATGAGCCCACTGAACACTCGGAGGAACCCGCCGAGTCTCCGTGTTCCCCACGCAGGTGGGGATGAGCCCGGCACCGTCTACGTATCGGTCATTGACTTCAAGTGTTCCCCACGCAGGTGGGGATGAGCCC
>NZ_KV786101.1:27526-27928 GCF_001806835.1 Brevibacterium sp. HMSC24B04
GAGGTGTTCCCCACGCAGGTGGGGATGAGCCCTGGGCTACTCGGTGAAGAACATCATCTTCGGGGTGTTCCCCACGCAGGTGGGGATGAGCCCCAGCACGGAACACCAAAGGCGACGACTTTTCAGTGTTCCCCACGCAGGTGGGGATGAGCCCTGGGTTCTCGGGTCAGGCTTGCTCTCCGGATAGTGTTCCCCACGCAGGTGGGGATGAGCCCCACGACGCTAGCAAGGTTGGGGTGGCGATGAGGTGTTCCCCACGCAGGTGGGGATGAGCCCGGCGGCGGACGCATACCTGGCTGGTGACATTGGTGTTCCCCACGCAGGTGGGGATGAGCCCAGCTGCCTGAATGTTCGCGAACACCGGCTTGAGTGTTCCCCACGCAGGTGGGGATGAGCCCCACG
>NZ_KV786101.1:27948-55375 GCF_001806835.1 Brevibacterium sp. HMSC24B04
TGAGGTGTTCCCCACGCAGGTGGGGATGAGCCCGCTATCGACATCACCGCGTCGGGGATTGATACGTGTTCCCCACGCAGGTGGGGATGAGCCCCGCCGCCTCAACATCAGGATGAATCACAGTCGGTGTTCCCCACGCAGGTGGGGATGAGCCCGACGAGCTAGGAGACGCAGCATGACCAAGAAGGTGTTCCCCACGCAGGTGGGGATGAGCCCACGTCGGTAATGGGCCGATTGCCGACAGCGGCGTGTTCCCCACGCAGGTGGGGATGAGCCCGGCTGGTCGAGCTGGGCGGTGGTGCCCGCACGGTGTTCCCCACGCAGGTGGGGATGAGCCCTAATAGACGAAGCACAAAGCGAGTAAAGGAGGGTGTTCCCCACGCAGGTGGGGATGAGCCCGCGCCAGGGGCATCGGACGCGACGGCTGGGAGGTGTTCCCCACGCAGGTGGGGATGAGCCCTTCGGAGCTATGCGTCAGACGGGCATCACTGAGTGTTCCCCACGCAGGTGGGGATGAGCCCATTCCTGACCCCGGAAACGGCGAGTCAGCACAGTGTTCCCCACGCAGGTGGGGATGAGCCCGGCAGGAACTTCTCTTCGGACAGGCCAGCACCGTGTTCCCCACGCAGGTGGGGATGAGCCCCGGTATCACTTGAACCTCGCCAACATTGCCGCGTGTTCCCCACGCAGGTGGGGATGAGCCTGGGGGCCTTCTCGTATACGGTGGCTGCTCGACGTGTTCCCCACGCAGGTGGGGATGAGCCCAGGACACGCTCGACACGTACGCGCAGGGTATGGTGTTCCCCACGCAGGTGGGGATGAGCCCGCGAGAAGCGGCTGCGCGTCGACGGCGCCGTTGTGTTCCCCACGCAGGTGGGGATGAGCCCCGCACACCGCTCACGTGCACATCTCGATCTACGTGTTCCCCACGCAGGTGGGGATGAGCCCACGACAGAAATTAGCTGGGAACTGCTCGGCAAGTGTTCCCCACGCAGGTGGGGATGAGCCCGAGGGCAAAACCAGCGCGGACGAACTCACACAGTGTTCCCCACGCAGGTGGGGATGAGCCCGCCCTCTGCACTTTCTGCATTTGGGCGTTTCCGTGTTCCCCACGCAGGTGGGGATGAGCCCGAATGTTCCACACATTCGTGAACAGCCGTATGGTGTTCCCCACGCAGGTGGGGATGAGCCCCGCATCAAGCGCGGGCAGGCTAAGCAGATGAAGTGTTCCCCACGCAGGTGGGGATGAGCCCAAAGACCTGCGTGCCCAACTTGCAGAACTTCGGTGTTCCCCACGCAGGTGGGGATGAGCCCCTGTTGAATTTGTTGTCAACACGGTGATTCAAGTGTTCCCCACGCAGGTGGGGATGAGCCCCGTTCTCGGAATTGACAAACGTATTCGTCCCAGTGTTCCCCACGCAGGTGGGGATGAGCCGTATGTGGATTTGGCTGTGGATGATGGCTGGCTGTGTTCCCCACGCAGGTGGGGATGAGCCCTGCATCAGCATCACCACCGGAAGGAACTCCAAGTGTTCCCCACGCAGGTGGGGATGAGCCCTCAAATGAAACAGTGTCCGACTTCTTGGCCTTGTGTTCCCCACGCAGGTGGGGATGAGCCCGTTGGTCTGGCCATTGTGGCGGCTGGTGGTGAGTGTTCCCCACGCAGGTGGGGATGAGCCCCGTTTGATCGCCTCAACACCAGTACGGAACGCGTGTTCCCCACGCAGGTGGGGATGAGCCCCAGAAAACCTCAACCTTATCGCCCATTGTGAAGTGTTCCCCACGCAGGTGGGGATGAGCCCAGGATGCGACTGTAGGTTATTTCACCGTCACGGTGTTCCCCACGCAGGTGGGGATGAGCCCGCACACAGGGGAGAAAACTCCACATGCGCATTGTGTTCCCCACGCAGGTGGGGATGAGCCCCGGCCCAGCACGGCTATGCTCCCCGCGACGATGTGTTCCCCACGCAGGTGGGGATGAGCCCATGGCAGCCCGCCGCGGCGACATGGGCACCGTGTGTTCCCCACGCAGGTGGGGATGAGCCCTCAAGGAGCTGGAAGCACAGCCGACCAGCCCAGTGTTCCCCACGCAGGTGGGGATGAGCCCAATAGCGCTCGTTTCAATGAAGGTGAGACGCCGTGTTCCCCACGCAGGTGGGGATGAGCCCGGGGTTGCCCGTTACGACATTCCTAAGGCAATGTGTTCCCCACGCAGGTGGGGATGAGCCCAGCCTGGTCGCCGATGTTGACGGTGGGGTCGAGTGTTCCCCACGCAGGTGGGGATGAGCCCGACGACCCACCTACGTCTTTACCGGGAACATCGTGTTCCCCACGCAGGTGGGGATGAGCCCAAGATCGCCGAAACGTTCAAAGTCAAAAAGATGTGTTCCCCACGCAGGTGGGGATGAGCCCCGGGGCTGGTGCCAGGGATTTTGATTACGGTGGTGTTCCCCACGCAGGTGGGGATGAGCCCAGTTTTCAGAGTATGTTCTAGTTCCTTGCCTGGTGTTCCCCACGCAGGTGGGGATGAGCCCCATGCCCAACAGGACATCCCGCACATCATCCAGTGTTCCCCACGCAGGTGGGGATGAGCCCGACGGTGGTCAGTCCCCACAGCGGCGGGAACAGTGTTCCCCACGCAGGTGGGGATGAGCCCTAATCGAGACGACGCGGCCAGACGGCTGTTTGGTGTTCCCCACGCAGGTGGGGATGAGCCCGTGAAGTATTTGCCGGTCGCCGTCAGGTACGGGTGTTCCCCACGCAGGTGGGGATGAGCCCCAGCACCGCTGCGCCCATCAATCACGATCGAGGTGTTCCCCACGCAGGTGGGGATGAGCCCTGCTGGTTCGACCTACCGGACGCGGCTACCGCGTGTTCCCCACGCCCGTGGGGATGAGCCGGATTGTCGGTCTACTGGCAGAGACGCTCGGCTGTGCTCCCCACGCGAGTAGGGATAAACCGCGCGCAGAAAGTACTTTGCCGTACAAAACAGTGGGCGCTGTGCCTCAGCACAGCGCCCACTGTCATTCACACCAGCTCAGTCATTCAGCCAAGCGTTGGCGAATACGGCTCGCGACACCTCGGGAGCTGGCGGATGGAAGATGCCCGCGGCAGCATCCCGGTACAGCCGCGATGCTTCAGCAGCGTTTCCGAAGCCCGCACCTCCCGCACAGTGCAGAGCCGCCTCGGCGTTCGCCCTGGCAGCTTTCTGTGCCATGTACTTAGCCGAGACAAAGCGCTGCGCCCACGCGGGACCGTAGTCCACACACTCATCGAAATCACGCGTGTAGGAATCCAACTGGGCCGGCACTGCAGCAAACTCCAGAGCGGCATCGGCAACACGCACGCGGAACTCACCGATCTCCGTATACGGCGCTCCCCCGTTCTTAGCCGAACGGCGCTTGCGCAGAGCCTCCGAAGCGACCTCAAGAGCACGGCGAGCAAGACCCGCGTACACCGAAGCAATGAGCAGCTGGAAGTTCGCGGTGATGCCGAAAGTCAGCAGATCCGGGTTCGGACCATCCGGGATGTGGCGCACAACCCGGTCAGCCTCAAGAACTGCATCCTCCAGGATCGTGGCCCGCGAATGCGTGGCGCGCATACCCAAAACATCCCAGTCGTCCGAAGACTTAACGCCCTCGGTACCGCGGGTGAGGAAACCGTAGACCAGCTCCGGGCCATCGGCAGCGGTCTCGTCCTTGCCGTGCACAATCAGCCTGGTCCAGGCAGGCGTCATCGACGTGAAGATCTTCACGCCCGACAGACGGTAGGAACCATCCTCCTGCGGCACTGCCTTCGTGTTCGAGCCCTGCAGAACCCAGTCATTGCCCGGCTCAGAAACACCGAAGGCAAAGACCTCGCCGTCACGCGCTTCTTCCAGTGCGAACTGCAGCGACTTATCGCCGCGATTCCACATGGCCCGCATCATGCCGGTGCACACAAAGTGCATGTTCACACCCAGCGCGGTCGCCGGGGCGGCAGTCGCCAGGCGCTGCTGCAGACGCGACACTTCGTTCATGCCCAAGCCCGGACCGCCGAGCTCTTCAGGCACAAACAGCGTCAGATAGCCGCGCTGTTCAAGTTCTTCCAGATCTTCGAAAAAGAACGCGTTATCACGGTCATACTGTGCGGCGCGCTCCCGGAAGCGCTCCAAAAGCTCATCCGGCAAATACTTCTCTTCGAGTTCTACAAGTCGCTGTTCGCGGTCAGTCATACATCCTCCTGTCGGATCAACACCAGACCCGACTGCAGTTCATCCGTGTGGCTGGTCACGCCACTCCTCCCGTCCAGCCTAGTGCCGTAAGGCCCAACATGAGAGCAGCGGACATCACAAGGAAAACACCGATCTTCGGCGCAGCCCAGCGCACCCACGTCAGATACGGCACACCGGCGGTCACGCACGAACCGACCAGCCACGCCAGCACCGGCGACAGGATGTTCGTGAGCCCGTCACCCAGCTGGAAGGCCTGCAGCGCCAGCTGGTGGTGCATACCCAGTGCCGTGGCAATCGGAGCAAGAAGCGGAATGAGAATCGCAGCCTTCGCTGCAGTCGACGGAATGATGAAGTTGATCGCCGCAAACAGCAGAACCATAAGCACTGCCGACCAGCCCAGGCCCACATCGCGCAGCGGCAGCGTGAGCGTGTAGACAATCGTGTCGAGAATCTTCGCTTCCTTCAACAGACCGGAAATCGAGCCCGCCATGCCGATGATGATGGCAATGAAGCCCATGCTGGAAATACCGCGGGCAATCGACTCCGCCAACGGGTTCCACTTAAAGCCCGCAGCCTTGCCGATGATGATCGCCGACACCAGGTTGGTTGCAAACATCACTTCGATGACCTGCTTCGAATCCACCAGAAGCGAATAGCCCACAACCACACCGAACTGTGCGATGAACAGTGCCAGCACAAGCACCGAGCGCATCTGCAGCTTCGTGGGAGCCACCGTGTCAGCCTCGCCTGCAGCGTCCCCTGCAGCCTCTCCTTCAACACCAGCCTCAGCTGCCTCACCACCTTCGCCGCCCGTTGCAGCAAGAGCACCGTGCGGCCGCCAGCCGTGCTTCCACATGAGCGAACGCGTGGGGTCCTTCTGAATACGGCGCACGTACATCAGCACAAAGGCCAAGCCCGCCAGCATGAAGATGTTCATGATGAGCATGCGCATGCCGAAGCCGGAGTATGGCGGCAGGCCGATAAGCATCTGCGACACCGCCATGTGTGTGGGCCCCGTGCCGAACCCGATGAGCGCGGCGAATGTTGTCACCGCAACGGCCACGATCCCATCAAGGCCGAGTTTGCGGGAAAACAGAACGCCGATCGGCACAATCGCAATCAGCGCGTCATTGCCGGAGAACCCGCCGATGTAGACCATGAGGCAGAACAGTCCCGACACCAGCAGCGGCGTGCTCTTGTCCTGCAGTTTGTAGATGGTGGCATCGAGCAGATTCTCAAACGCCTTCGATTCCAAAACCACGGAGACGTTCGCCCCGACCGACAGCACGGCAAAGGCAACCGGGGCCATGTTGACCGCCCCGGTCAGCAGCATCATGAGTGCGCCTAGAGGGCTGACCGGTGACTGGTCTTCCAGATAGCGGAAGTCGTCCGGGTTGATCGAACCGTCGGGGTTCTTCTGAAACTCCCCGGCGGGAATGAGATAGCCGGCGGCTGTGGCCAGGCCCAGAATGATGAACATGAGCCACAGCAGGTGCGGCATTTCCCAGCGCTTCTTCGGCTGGGTCTGGTCTGTTGTTTCGTCGTTTTGCGTACCGGCCTGCGCGGTTTGCGCGGCCTTCTTTTCGTCTTTTTCGGCCTGCGCCATCTGCGCGGCCTTGCCGATTGTCGTCGACACGGTGAAGCTCCTGAAGGCAGAAACGGATGAGGGGGCAACACCCGCGGTGCATCGCTTCTCTGACGGCTGACCAGCCTGTCTGCAGGTTAGGTGGCGGGGAGCTCAGGCCACCACCCAGTGGGAGCCTTCGCTCAGACGGTTCGGATGAGAACTGAACCGTTGTGTCCGCCGAAGCCGAAGGAATTCGACAGCACCGCGCTCATACACGGACCAGCACGGTCGAGCGGCTTGCGAGCTGCGACGACGTCGAGCTTCGGGAAATCGGGCACGTCAAGGTTGACGGTCGGTGGGATCACGCCGTCACGCAGGGCGCACACGCTGATGATCGCCTCGAGCACTCCCCCGGCACCCAACAGGTGACCGATGGACGACTTCACTGCCGTCACGGGAATCTGGCTGACAGCATCACCGAACACGGCTTCCAGGGCGAGGGCTTCTGCAGCATCCCCCGCCGAGGTGGAGGTCCCGTGCGCGTTCACGTGCCCCAGGGGTGCCCCGGAAGGACCGCCCGTGGCGAACTCCTCCGGGGTGAGACCAGCGTCAGCCATAGCAGCGCGCATGGCCGCGGCGGCGCCTCGTCCTTCAGGTTCGGGAGCAGTCGCGTGGTGGGCATCGGATGATGAGCCGAATCCGGCCAACTCAGCCAGCGCCTGCCCGCCGCGGCGCTGCAGAGCGGCATCGCTTTCCAGCACGACGGCAGCTGCGCCCGCGGACATGACGAAACCGGCACGATCGCGATCGAACGGGCGCGAAGCCTCCTGCGGGCGGTCGTTGAAACCAGAGGCGAGCGCACGCATGTTCGCATTCGATGCGAGGTTGGCAGGGTTAATGCAGTCTTCTACGCCGATGACGATCGCGGCGTCGGCATAGCCGTGGCGCAGGGCTCGCAGAGCTTCTCCCAGGCCCACGGCCCCGGAAGCGCAGGTGGCGGACACCGCGTGGGCGGGGCCGGTGATTCCGTACCGCTGGCTGACAAGTGCTGCCGGAGAATCCGGTGCACCGTGCATGGACAGGGTCAGCGGCACGCCGCGCTGGCCGTCTTCGGCGTAAACGAGCGCTGCCCGCTGCTGGGGCCGGATGGGGCCGGACCCAGTGGCGGTCACGATCATGACCCGGGCGGGGTCCCACGGCAGGTCAGCTGACGAGGCGCCACTAGGGCTGGCCTGTATGTCTGCGGCTTCTTCGAGGGTCTGGTCGGCTGCCGCGATGGCCCACAGGTGGAAGTCTTCTAAGCGTCTGGCCAGGTGCCGGGGCACGTGGTCTTCAGCATTGAAACCGCGCACCTGTCCGCCGATGCGCACGCTGAGGCCTTCGAATTCTTGGCCTTCCAGCACTCCGATTCCGCTGCGTCCGTGCTGCACGGCCTGCCACGTGTCGACAACGTTGAGACCGCTGGGCGTGATAGCGCCCGTGCCGGTAATCCAGACACGACTGGGTTCAGAGTGGTGCGCGTTCACAGACGGACAACTCCTTTCCCACCGGTCTCAATGAGCCCCACTGTTTCAGTGGCTCGCACTTTACCGCCGACTGTGCGCGGCAGTGCTTCCACGGCGTAATACTTCGCAGGAACGAACTGTGGGGCCAAGTTTTTGCGTCCGTGTTCCCGCAGCGAGGCCTTGCTCAGCTCTTCGGGCAACACCGGGGCGGGGCCGTTCTGTTCCCGTGAGCCGTTCTGTTTCTGTGAATCCACCCACACCAGGTCGCCGGCTTCAACAACCAAAGCGACAACGGTTCCGAGTGCCGCATCTGGCAGTCCAACGGCAACAGCTTCGCGGTGCTGGCCACCGACAGTGAGCCCCGCGTAGGCACGTGTGATTTCCGGCAAAGCGACTTTGTGCCCGCCGACGTTGATGATGTCGCCCTTGCGGCCCAGCAGCTGCAGTTGGCGTTTGCCGTCCACCATGGCAACCCTGCCCTGGTCTTCAACGGTTGCCCAGCCGTATTCATCCAGCAGGTGGACAGCGGCGGTGCCGGCAATGTAATCGTCGGAGCGCGACTCGGCAAGCACCCACAGCGTGCCGATTTCACCATCGGGCACGGGGGCGCCCGCATCATCGCGGATTTCGACTTCAACACCGTCGTAGATCTGGTTCCACGTGCTGTCGTCACCGCGGGCGTCCCCGATGAAGCCGATTTCGGCTGCCCCGTAGTAGCTGATGAGCCGCACGTGCGGCAGCACTTCAGCGAGGTCTTTCCGCAGTTCGTTCGGCAGGTTGGCCCCGCCGACCACAATGAGCTCAAGACCCGCAAAGTCTTCGGGCCTGCGAGTGGCTTGGGCGATGATGCCGCGCAGCACGGCCGGCACTGTAACAATCCGCGTGATCTGCTGCTGCGCCACACGCTTGCCCAGCCCCGGCAGGGAAAGCTCGTCAGCCAGGTGGACCTCTCCCCCGCTGGCCAAGCATTCAACCGCCGCGTACAGCGTCAGCGAGTAAGCAAACGCCCCGGGCGCAAGAGTCGCCACTCCCGGCAACGGCTCCAGATAGCTGGAAGACACCGCGAAGTTCGCCCTGTACTGGCCGCGGGTTTTGAGAAACGCCTTCGGGCTGCTGGTCGTGCCAGACGAAAAGAGCATGAGGTAAGGCTCATCCGCATCCCGCACCTGCGGCGGTTCAGCCGGCTGCACTTGCGCCTCTATTTCCCTGAAGCGCTGCGCGGGCACAACAACCCCGCCCCAGTCCGGGCCGAGGGCGGAAAGAAGGCGGGCCTGCACCTGGTCATCATCGACGATCACCAGGCCGATGCCGACTTCGGCAATCACGTGCCGCTGGTGGTCCACCGGCCAGCGCGGGTCGATGGTGGCCGACACCGCGCGGTAGCCGGCCAGGCCGGCCATAATGCGGGCGGCTTCAAATGCCGAGGTGGAGCTCACCGCGATCACCGGCGCCCCCTGGGTTTCGGGGGCGGGCGTGGGCAGATTCGGCGCCTGGGCCAGCAGGTGGCGCGCGGCGGCGATGACGCGGCGGCCGTCCTCGGCAAGTTCTCCGTAGCTCAGACGGGCGTGTTCGCCGACGATCGCCGGACGGTCGGGATGGTTGGCGGCGGTGGTGAGAATCGAATGGGTTATCGGCACGGTTTCAGCCTAGACAGAAGCGAAGGCCGGGGTCGAAACACCCCGGCCTCCGGTTCGCTCAGCGGTACGGACTCAGCAGCTCAGCCGGAGCTGCGCCTCGTCAGCCCAGACCCGAGCCCCACCTCGTCAGCCCAACCTCAGATCACAGCCCGAGAGCGCGGGCAATGAGCATGAGCTGCACCTCGGTGGTGCCTTCGCCGATCTCGAGGATCTTCGAGTCGCGGTAGTGGCGGGCCACCAGGTATTCGTTCATGAAGCCGTAGCCGCCGTGGACCTGTGTGGCGTCGCGCGCGTTGTCCATGGCCGCTTCGCCAGCGATGAGTTTGGCAATCGAAGCTTCCTTCTTGAATGGTTCGCCGGCCAGCATCTTCGAGGCTGCTTCGTAGTAGGCGGCACGAGCTGCCGAAACACGGGCTTCCATGCGGGCGATCTTGAAGGAAATAGCCTGGTAGCTGGCGATCGGCTTGCCGAAGCTGGTGCGCTCCTGCGCGTACTTCACGGACGCGTCAACACAGCCCTGCGCGGCACCGACCGACAGGGCGGCAACCGCGATACGACCCTCATCGAGAATGCGCAGGAAGTTTGCGTAGCCGCGGCCGCGCTCACCCAGCAGGTTCTCTTCGGGAACCTTGACGTTGTCGAAGGTCAGCGGGTGAGTGTCGGAGGAGTTCCAGCCGACCTTGTCGTACAGCGGCTCAGCCGTGAAGCCGGGAGTGCCGGCCGGAATCATGATGGTGGAGATCTCCGGCTTTTCCTTCCCGTCCTTGCCCACGCGGGTGCCGGTGACGGCGGTCGCGGTGACCAGGCGGGTAATGTCGGTGCCGGAGTTGGTGATGAACGACTTCGAACCGTTGATCGTCCATTCGCCGTTTTCCAGCGTCGCCTTGGTGCGGGTGCCGCCGGCGTCCGAACCGGCTTCCGGCTCGGTCAGACCGAACGCGGCAAGACCGGAACCGTCCGTGAGCTTGGGCAGCCATTCCTTCTTCTGCTCTTCCGTACCGAACAGGTAGATGGGCATGGCACCGAGTGAAACAGCGGCCTCGAGCGTGATGGCCAGCGACTGGTTTTCACGCGCGATTTCCTCAATCGCCAGGCACAGTGCGAAGTAGTCTCCGCCCATGCCGCCGTACTCTTCCGGGAAGGGCAGGCCGAACAGGCCCATCTTGCCCATCTTCGCCACGAGTTCGTACGGGAATTCGTGCTTGCGGTCGAGTTCGGCTGATACGGGGGCGACTTCGTTGTCGGTGAAATCAGCAACTGCCCTGCGGAGGCTTTCGTATTCCTCCGGCAGCATTCCTGGGGTGAAGCTCATGAGCTCTCCTTAGATTCTTGGTCAGTCTTCTTCTGCTTCTTCGTCGACGATCGTGACGAGCACTTCGTCCAGTGCCACCTGGGCGCCGACCGTGGCTTTGACGTGAGCGGTGCCGGCGGCGGGCGCACGCAGCACGTGCTCCATCTTCATGGCCTCCACGACGGCGATCGCGTCGCCTTCTGCGACTTCCGCCCCGTCTTCGACCAGCAGCTGGGTCAACGATCCCGGCATGGGTGCGCAGATATCGGCTCCTGCGGCACCCGGGTCGAGTTCAGATTCGGCAACGGGGCGCGCAAAGCTGTAGACGCCTCGTTCGCTGGCGACCCAGATCATGCGGGTGTCCGGGTCGGCCCACAGCATCGCGGTGTGCTGCACGCCGTCGATCGTGAGCTTGTACACCGTGTCACCGGCTTCCGTGGTGACTCGTATGAGCTCTTCGCCGCGCCACACGACGGTCTCGACTTCACCGCCGTGGGCCAGTTTCACGCTCACGGCAGGCTGGCGGCTGGATCGCCATCCGTTGGGCCGAGCCCACGCACTGGGCGCTTCTGTGCGTTCCCCTGCCGAGGTGCCGCCGAGTTTCTGTGTTCCCGCGGCTCCCCGGGTGCTCACCACAAACGCGGCGGCGAACAGTGTGTCGATGTCTCCGGCAGCGTGGGCAAGTTCGTCTTCCGTCATGCGGTCAATCAGGCCCGTGTCGAGTTTGCCTTCGACAACATCGTCACGGCGGACCAGGCGACGAACGAAGTCGATGTTCGTCGTAATGCCCGGCACGGCTGAGCGTGCGAGCGCAGAATCCAGGCGTGACAGCGCGGTTTCGCGGTCATCAGCGGTGACGATCACCTTCGCGATCATCGGGTCGTAGTCAGACACGATCCGCTGACCGGCTTCGAGACCGGCGTCAATGCGGATGCCCTCGCCTTCGGGGAACTGCACGTCGAGTGCCGTTCCGCCGGTGGGCAGGAAGCCGCGGGAGGGGTCTTCCGCGTAGACGCGCGCTTCGATCGAGTGGCCGGTGAGCGTGATGTCTTCCTGCTTCAGCGAAAGCTCTTCGCCGTTTCCGATCCGCAGCATCCACTCGACCAGGTCAACACCCGTGACCTCTTCGGTGACGGGGTGTTCCACCTGCAGGCGGGTGTTCATCTCCATGAAGAAGAACTCATCGGGTTTGTCAGCCGAGACGATGAATTCGACCGTGCCGGCACCGCGGTAGCCCACGGAACGTGCCGTGTCGCAGGCCGCCTGGCCGATGGCCGCGCGGGTTTCTTCGTCCAGCAGCGCCGACGGGGCTTCTTCGATGACCTTCTGGTGGCGGCGCTGCAGCGAGCATTCGCGTTCGCCCAAGTGAATGACATTGCCGTGCTCATCAGCGAGGATCTGCACTTCAATGTGCCGCGGCGTGGCAACCAGGCGCTCAATGAACAGGGTGTCGTCGCCGAAGCTCGACGCTGCCTCGCGGCGGGCCGCCGCAAGGGAGTCTTTGAGGTCCTTCGGGTCGTGCACCGCGTGCATGCCCTTGCCGCCGCCACCGGCTGAGGGCTTGATGAGGATGGGGAAGCCCACCTCGTCAGCCCGCTCAATGAGCTGTTCGTCCGTCAGACCGGCTTCGGCCACACCGGGAACCAGCGGCACATTGCGCGAAGCCACAGCCTGCTTGGCCGTGATCTTGTCGCCCATCGTGCGGATGGCCTCGGCGGTCGGTCCGAGGAACACAATCCCCGCGTCCTCACAGGCCTGAGCGAATTCGGCGTTTTCCGACAGGAAGCCGTAGCCGGGGTGAATCGCCTCGGCCCCGGTGTCCTTGGCGGCCTGAATGACCTTGTCGATCCGCAGGTACGATTCCGCAGCGGCAGCCGGACCCAAGCGGACCGCGACATCGGCGGCCTTGGTGTGTGCCGCCTCGGCGTCGGCATCGGAATACACGGCAACCGTCTTGATGCCCAGCGCACGGCAGGTGCGCATAACGCGAAGGGCGATTTCACCGCGGTTGGCAATGAGAACTGTTGAAAACACAGCGATCACATCCTGAACACGCCGTAGCCGGGCGCGTTGTTGGGGCGGGCAAGCGGGGCGTAGCGGGCGGCTTCCAAAGCCAGTGCGAGCACCTGGCGGGTGTCGCCGGGTTCGATGATGCCGTCATCCCACAGCCGTGCGGTCGAATAGTAGGGCACACCCTGGGTTTCGTACTGCTGCAGGACAGGCGCTTTGAATTCGGCTTCTTCTTCAGCCGACCATTCTTCACCGCGAGCTTCAATCTGGTCGCGTTTGACGGTTGAGAGCACGCTGGCTGCCTGTTCGCCGCCCATGACGGAAATACGGGTGTGCGGCCACATCCACAGGAAACGCGGACTGTAGGCCCGCCCGCACATCGAGTAGTTGCCGGCTCCGTAGGAACCGCCGATGACGACGGTGAACTTCGGTACGCGGGCGGTGGCGACTGCGTTGACCATCTTCGCTCCGTGCTTGGCAATACCGCCGGCTTCGTAGTCGCGGCCGACCATGAAGCCGGTGATGTTCTGCAGGAAGATCAGCGGGGTGTCGCGCTGGTCGCACAGTTCGATGAAGTGCGCGCCCTTCTGCGCGGATTCGCCGAACAGCACACCGTTGTTGGCGATGATGCCCACGGGGTGCCCGTCCAGGTGGGCAAAACCGGTGACGAGTGTTGTGCCGTATTCGGCTTTGAATTCATGGAACTCGCTGCCGTCGACCAGACGGGCGATGACTTCGCGGACGTCGTACGGGGTTTTGAGGTCGGCCGGCACCACCTGGGTGAGTTCGTCCGGGCTGAACAGCGGTTCGCGCGGTTCCCGGCGCGCCCACGCCGGGGTCAGGCTTTCCTGCGGGGGCAGGGTGGACACGACATCGCGCATGATCTCCAGGGCGTGCTCGTCATTGGCCGCCAGGTGGTCGGTGACACCCGAGGTGCGCGAATGCAGAGCACCGCCGCCGAGCTCTTCAGCCGTGACGACTTCACCGGTTGCGGCCTTCACCAGAGGCGGGCCGCCCAGGAAGATCGTGCCCTGTTCGTTGACGATGATCGATTCGTCCGCCATCGCCGGGACGTAGGCACCGCCGGCGGTACAGGAGCCCATGACGGCGGCCAGCTGCGGAATGCCGGCAGCGGACAGGGTCGCCTGGTTGTAGAAGATGCGGCCGAAGTGCTCACGGTCGGGGAAGACGTCGTCCTGGTTGGGCAGGTTGGCGCCGCCGGAGTCCACCAGGTAAATGCAGGGAAGCTGGTTTTCGCGCGCAACTTCCTGGGCGCGCAGGTGCTTCTTGACGGTCATCGGGTAGTAGGTGCCGCCCTTGACCGTGGCGTCATTGGCGACGATGACGCAGGTACGGCCGGAAACAACGCCTATGCCGGTGATGATTCCAGCACCCGGGCTGTCGTCGTTGTACATGCCGTTCGCCGCTAGCGGTGAAAGCTCCAGGAACGGAGTGCCCGGGTCGAGCAGCTGCTCAACGCGGTCGCGCGGCAGCAGTTTGCCACGGTCGATGTGCCGCTGCCGTGAGCGCTCGGAACCGCCCAGGGCAGTTTGGGTGATGCGCTCACGCAGTTCGTCAATGAGCGTCTGGTGCGCCGCCGCGCGTTCGGCGCCGACCGCAGCATCAGGCGGCGTGCCAAGTGTCTTCATCCGAACTCCTTCGTACTGGATTCCACTGGGCCGTGAGGTTTCAGACCTTCAGACGGGCTTTCAGAATGTGCTTTCTGACTGCCGCTTGCCGATTTCAGTGAATTGCCACTAACTGAAAGTATAGTATGTCGATGTGTCTCCAGACACAAGCAAGAACACCGGCGGCGAAAGAGCCCAGCAAAGGAGGGCGGCATGACACGCAGCGCAACAGGCGCGACCCGCCCCGGCAACGCCCAGGTACCCGGCAATCAGGTGACAGCAGGCAGTGAAGCCGGCGGCACCTCGGGAGCTTCACCGGCCCCGACTAAGCGACAGGCCGCGAAAGAGCGCAGGCGCCAGCAGATCCTCGATTCGGCCAAAAAGCTGTTTGCCCGTCAAGGGTTCCGCGCCGTCAGCATTGACGACATCGGCGCGGGCGCGGGGATTTCCGGGCCTGCGGTGTACAGGCACTTCGATTCAAAAGAAGCCCTGCTGGCCGAACTTCTGGTCGGCATTTCCAAACGGCTGCACGCTGGCATGAGCAGCATCGTCGCAGCCCACAGTGGCGCACAGCCGCGCGAGGCAATGGAAGACCTCCTGGCCTTCCACGTGGAATTCGCGGTGAACGAACCGGAGCTCATCCGCATCCAGGACCGCGACTTCGAAGCCCTGCAGGAAAGCGATCGCAAACGCGTGCGCCGCCTGCAGAGGGAATATATGACCGGCTGGGAAGACGTGCTGATACAAGTGCACCCCGACCTTGAAGGGGCCGGGGTGAGGGTGCTTGTTCAGGCGGTCATCGGGATGCTCAATTCGACGCCCTACGTGGTGCGTCGACTCAACGCAGACGTCATCGAGCAGCATCTGAGCGACGCCGCCCGCGCGGCACTCCGCCTGGGGTGAAGCACCCAGCGGAGCACCGCGTGCCGGCAGGGTGAGCCCCGCCGGTCAGGGGTTCACGCCTTCTGGACGGTGATGGTCCAGCTGGCGTCGCCGACGCGGTCGAAGTGGGTCACCGGGTAGCCGTTTTCAGCCGCCCACTCCGGGATCGCCTCTGTTGCCTGCGTGCAGTCGAAGTCGATTTTGAGCTCATCGCCGACCGGCAGAGTGTCCATGGCCTTCTTCGCTTCGACCAGCGGGAAGGGGCAGACTTGGCCGACGGTTTCGAGTACGTGCTGCATGTTTCTCCTTCAATAGGACGCACATCGGGCGCTGGGCAGCGCCGCGATTGCCGGGTTGTGTGCCTGGCTTGTCAGGCACGAGGGGTTGAGGGGCGCCGCTCAGACGCGAGCCGGGGTCTTCTGGGATGCGGCTTCCTGCGAGGTGCCGCCGCCGATGGTGAGCTTGGCAGCGACTCCCGCGCCAATCACCATGAATGCGAGTGAAACCCAGCCCTGCCACGTCATCATCGCGGTCTGGACCATGCCGTTGCCGACGGTGCAGCCGCCGGCCAGGGCAGCGCCGACACCCATGCCGATGCCGCCGATGATCGACTTGACCACCGTGGTTGCATCAGGGACGCGCAGGCGGAATTCACCGGAGGCCTTCGCCGCAATGAACGAACCGACAATGAGCGACAGGGTGAAGTAGACGCCCCAGTCGACGAGTTCGATATCGCCGGTCGCCAGGTAGGTCACCAGGTTCGCCGACGGAGTCGTCACACCCAGGCCGCTGTTGCGACCGGCAGCGGCTGAGAGCACCCAGCCGATGGTGGCGATGACACCGATGACGGCGGCGGTTGCAAACGGGTTCCACCGCTTTTCAAGCAGCAGGTGCTTCAACCCGGTGTAGCGCGGAGGAAGTGTTGCAACCTTGGCGCGGCCGCGGTTGTGGTGGATTGTCAGCCACACGGCCACGGCGGCGAGGATGACGGTCAGAACCCACGGAGACACGTGAAGTGTTTCGTAGATTGCACCCTGAGAGATCTGGATGTCGCGCATGCTTTCGGTGAAGCCGCTCAGCGGGCCGTTCTTCATGATCGAAGCCGACAGCGCGTACATGCCCAGTGCGAACCAGGAGCCTACGAGCCCTTCACCGGCGCGGTAATAGGTTCCGGTGGCGCACCCACCGGCAACGACCATCGATGCGCCGAAGATGAAGGCACCGATGATGGTCGCCGCCCACGGGAATCCCTTGGACTCCAGCTGGATGATGCCGAGGGACACCATCACCCACAGGCCGACCGCGTGCACGGCGATGAGCACGATGAACGATGAGAACCAACGGGTTTTGCGTGCGAAGAAAACGTCACGGAATGCACCCGTGGTGCAGTAGCGTCCGCGCTGAAGAATAAAGCCGAGGACGCCGCCGATCATAAGACCGGTCAAAGCCATTGCAGACCTTTCGTGTTTGCCCTCTCAACCACACCGAATCGGGCGCGGCGACTGTGGCCGCGGGTGGTGTCCGAGCCGGGCGGCAATCAGCGCGCGGCTATAGCCGGCGCAGGCATATGGGCAACGGCGCAGGCTCGGTGAGCGGAGGGGATTATCTGGGAACTGAGTCCACCTGGACGGTGGGCGCCCCAATCAACACGAAGAAGTGCAGATGTACATAAAGTCGACAGCCCGACGGGAGAACAGCACATTGCGCTGAGCAGGCATGTTCTCTCCTTGTCTATGGGCTTGCGTGAAATCGCTTCCGGGGAAACGACAGACGTCATCATGCGCCGCCGCAGTCGGGCGTGTCAAAACGCGCTCGCTGTATGACAGCGGATCCGTCATCGAACAACAGACAAGGGCGGCGGTCTATTCCCGCCCTTGGTTTTTCACCGCAGGGCAGAGCCACCGAGTGCATTCAGTTGATGATGCGGCGGCTGGCCATGCGCGGGTCGTCGCGGAATGTCGACAGCAGCAGCGAGCTGCGCGCTTCGGGCACCAGTCCGGCGGCGGCTCGGCCCAGCTGGACCGCCATTCCGTGGAACAGGTTCACTCCGCGCTTGCCGATGCACAGAAGCTGCGCGTCGGCAGAAGCCTCAGCGAGCGCTTCGACGGGATTGGACGATTCGACGAACTTCGCGGATGCCTTGAGGTCGCGGAATTCTGAGCGCAGCCACGTGAGGTCGAAGTCGACCTGCGAGTTGGCCCGGTCAGAGTTTTCCAGAGTTCCGGTGGCGACAACCACCTGGAGGGGAACTCCCGCCCGCTGCGCAAATTCCGCTGCATCGAGTGCGGCAACCGCCGAATACTCCGAGGTGTCCATGCCGACGATGACGGGACGTTCGTCACGGCCGTCTTCGCTGTCTTCAGAATCGTCAACGGGTCGGTGAATGAGAACCGGACACAGCGCATGTCCAGGCAGGCCGCGGCTGACAGTGCCGATCCTTCCGGCAACGGGCTGGTCTGATCCGTGGTGGCCGATGACCAGCAGTCCGGCGTCCATGCCGCACTTGCCGAGCTCTTCTGCCGGGTCGCCGAACAGCACACGGGATTTCACTGAAGCGCCTTCGGGAATGTCGAGTTCAGACATGACGCGCTCAATAGCGACTTCGCCTTTTTCCCGCTGTTCTGGCGTTCCGACGGTTGAGAAGGTGCCGGGCAGATTGTGTTCGTAGTCCCCTGCCGGGCGTTCGGTTTTGATGACGGTGACAAGGTCAATGGGAGCGTCTTGCGCGAAGTTGTCCACGGCGAACTGTGCCGCTTTGCGGCTTGAACCAGAACCGTCGATTCCGACGACGACGTCTCCGCTGATCTTCACGTAGCACTCCCGGTAGAAGGTCTGCCTTTCCTGCACCCTACTGTAACCCGGACCACACTCCCCCACGGCACACGAGGCGGAGAGCGCATTTCCTCTTCGACGGGCTTGCCACCCAGGAGCAGGATGCGGCCGGATTCATCCGAATGGCCGGTGAGGCGAGCGCGTGCACATTGGTGCGAGAACAGCGCGAAGCCCAGCGGCGCCTCGTGAGAAGAAATACGAGAAAAGAAGGAAGCTCCCCCAACGAAACCTGCGCTATCTGCCAACAAGTACTCTTACCACCGACCACGTACGCAACACTCAGCCGTGAAACCACGATGCCCCGTCAAACGACACAGACAACCACCGGTGCTGTCATCGCAAAACCTTCGCGGCGTAAGGACTGATACATGACCGCACTGATAATCCTGTCGATCGTTGTCTCAATCGCTCTGGGTTACGCCACGAAGATCAACATCGGGTTCTTCGCGATTGTCTTCGCGTATCTGATCGGCGCATTCGCAATGGATATCCCGGTGAGCGAGATCATCGCAATGTGGCCGGTCAAAATATTCTTCGTCATTTTGACCGTCACGTTGTTCTACGGTTTTGCGATGGCGAACGGAACTCTCGAAAAAGTTGCCAACTGGCTGCTCTACCGCTCCAGAAACATCCCGTGGGCACTTCCTCTGGTTGTCTTCTTGTCAGCCACACTGATTGCGGCACTCGGCGCCGGGTTCTACACCGTGCTCGCATTCATGGCCCCCATGGCGCTCATGCTGTCCGTGCGCACAGGGATGAGCGCAACGGTTGTCGCTATGGCCGTCAACTACGGAGCCCTTGCTGGAGCAAATTTCATGACCAGCCAGTCAGGTGTCATTTTCCGGGGTCTGATGGAAGACAACGGGATTGACAAGCAGCAGTCATTTGCGAACTCCACTGCGATTTTCGTCGCCACTATGATCATCCCGCTGGTTGTCATCGGCACCTACATGCTGACCAACCGAAAAGCCATAAACATCAAAGTGGAAGCGACAAAACCAGAGCCCTTCAACACAAAGCAGAAGCAGACGCTGGCACTGATTCTGACCCTTATGGTCATCATGCTCGCCGCACCGATACTCTCTCAGGCGACTGACAACGAAACAATCATCGCGCTTGCCGATAAGGTCGACATTTCGTTCCTCGCCATGGCCTTCACTGTGATTGCGCTGCTGATGAAGCTTGCCGATCAGAAGGCAGTCATGGCAACCGTTCCATGGAACACACTTCTGCTCATCTCGGGTGTGGGCATGCTGATCTCAGTGGCGATCGAAGCAGGCGTCATCACCCAACTGGCAGACTGGGTTTCCGGCAATATTCCGGAGATTCTGATCCCCATGGCGGTGGCGCTTATTTCCGCGTTCATGTCGGTATTCGCATCAACCCTCGGAGTTGTCACGCCCGCCCTGTTCCCAATCGTTCCTGCCATTGCCGAGTCGACCGGCATCGAAGCCACCGTTCTGTTCGTCTGCATCGTCATGGGTTCCCAGGCGACGGCTATTTCTCCGTTTTCATCGGGAGGATCGCTCGTGTTGGGCGCCCGCCCACAGGAGATCGAAGAATCTAAGCTGATGAACGGACTGCTGTTCAAGGCCATCCCTGCTGGCCTCGGAGTTGTCATCCTCGGAACATTTGTCGCGAACGGAGTGCTCTCATAATGACGTTGTTCAGCCCAAACGAACCTGTTGACTGGCACGCTCATGTGTTCACCGCCGGAGTCGGCGTAGTCGAAGGCGCGCGCTACGCGCCCTCGACTTCAGCGACTCCTGACGAATTCATATCCCACTTCACCAGCGCCGGCTTCCAGAAAGGTCTCCTTATCCAGCCGAGCTTCCTCGGGACTGACAACAGCCAAATGCTCGAGGCGATCGCGCAGCACCCGGAGCGTCTGAAAGGCATTGCTGTCGTTCCTATCGACATCGACGCCGAATCGATACGAGCGCTCACCGGGCAGGGAATCATCGGATGTCGTCTGAATCTATTCGGAAAAGATGCGCCTGACCTGGAGCAGCCCCAGTGGCGCAGCTTCCTGGCTCGAATTGCAAACGCTGACTGGCAGCTGGAACTGCACGCCCCCACAGGCTTTCTCAACGCTCTGCTGCCTCAGCTGGAGTCTTTCGAGTCTGACATCGTGATCGACCACTTCGGTCGCCCCAACCCCTCAACGGGACCCGACACGGAGGAGTACTCACAATTCCTGAAGCTCCTCGATCAGGAACGGCACTGGATCAAGACGTCAGCCTGGTACCGGCTGGGAACTGATCCTGAAAAAGGGCTCGCACACGCACGCGCTGCCAAGCGGATGCTCGACGAACACGGCATGGGAGACCGCATGCTGTGGGGATCAGACTGGCCGCACACTCAGCACCCCGAGATCACCTACGACCTTGCGCTCGAAGCAAGGGAGGCGATTGCGGAGTCATAACGGCGCCTCGTGAGACAAAAAGAAGCTCCCCTTCCGAATACGGAAGGGGAGCTTTTATCCCGAGCCGCCTGCCGGAATCGAACCGGCGACCTATTCATTTTCGTTGGGTACTATTCCATCTAGTCAGACGACGCGTTGATGCAGGTTAAGGCCGACAGGGACGAGACCGTTTTACGCCACGTGACTCTGCAACGGGCAGAACTGCTATGTGGCACCTTGCTTCGAGGCCGAACTGCCTCTTCTCAGATCGGACGGACCGCTGCCTCAGAGGACGACAGAGTCGGGCGAGAACAGTTGCAGCAATCATTAGTAGCACAGAAACAACGGCAAGACTGCCCGCTCAACGTTTCTCATCCGCCCCGCCTTCTGATCGCCTGTCGGGAGAATCTGCCACCCCGCACGAAAACCAATTTGTTACGCAAGCCGCCAAAGACAGAAATCCGGATTAGAGTCCAGGCTTAGGTAGAAATCCCGGGAAAACCAACTGTTTGCTCCGGCAACCGACAAGATTTAACTGCGAGCTGGAGAAACGTCGCGCGCAGCACATCCGGCTCTCCAAACACAAGAAGTCAGCTGATCTCAAGAATCAGAAGACAAGCCGCGGCGATAGAATTCTCGGAGAAACTCAACCGCAGGCCAGGAAGCGCTAGCACGTCTCCCCCGCTCTTGGAGCATTTGCTCATTCGACTTCTTATCAGCCGATTGAACACGACGCATGCAGTGCAGTGCACTGATAACCCCCAAGGTAAAACCCAACTTGCGATATCGACACGGATTTCCATAGTCCGATTTAGCCACAGAGGGTATTAACAGAAAGGTCGATTAGAAATAAGTTCGCAGCCCCGCTTCCGTATTGGCAGCAACAAAACTCTTCAGCTCGTTCAGCATGGACCTAATTACCCATTCGATAGATGACTCGTAGGCCCCTCAGAGACCTTAAACAGCCTGACAATTACACACGTGAAGTCACAGTCTGCCTTCAGTTTTTAATCGAGGAGCATTCATCCCCACAGTCGCCGCTGTTTGGGCTTGGATCTAAAGAAGCTCGCAAGTATCCCTCAGACGCCTTCGAACAACCCCTTTGGGTCTCGACCAATTATTCACCGCCCCTTAAATTACTCAGCCTCATTCCTACGCACCCTGTTACGCAACTTTTTAACATGCGGCAGTGGAAGTTAGCGTGATCTGCGAACAGGCCCGATCGGCTTGGCCCTTTTGAGCCGTCCGCCTGATTGAGACCAGCTCAATTCAATCGGGAACACCCGTCTTTCACTACCGCTTAGGTGGCTTTCTTGCGCGAATAGAATAGGTGGGCTGATATGGGTCGAGCCTCTGGCGACTTTGCACGGCGAGGGATTTTCGATCAACCCGTTCTACGGCAACTCACCCCCCTGAAGTGCCTCCTCACTTACACAGAACCTCGGAAGGCGAAACTCACGATCGGCCCAAAGAGTTCAGGGCGCAGAAACAAGACAAACAGGCATACGAGCATCGCGCATACCCGCCCGGTAGCGGCAAGAGGTCGAGCGAACAGCTCAGATCCCCACTACGCAGCCGACGAATCGTCCGACGGACGCACTGCTCTAGTACCGACCAGCCCGATTTAACGTCGTACAGCCAAGTTCGGTCCTGTTGATTAATTCGTCGCCATCGATTGACGGACGTACAGGGCACGACTAAGCTATCCTTCTGATATACGAACTTCGGTTCCCATATGCGAAAGACAGTGAGGTCATGTCGCGATACACAAGTACGGGCACGCGCCCCAGATTTAAACGCTCGTTGCGCTCTTTAACCACTGGCGCACTTCTGGCGATCACTGCGATCTCGGGCTGTGCATCACCAGAGCACACGTCGAATCCCACGCTCAGCTTGGCTGATTCGTATTCTCCCAAGCACCCCTTTGGCAAGTACGGTGTCAGCGTCTTCATCAACACCCTCAAAGAGGACGGCATCGGCACCGAGTATTTCCCTTCCGGTCAGATGGGAAACGCCGAGGATCTTGCTTCGCTCATCTCCACCGACAACATCGACATCGCACCAGCATCGGCTGCGTATCTGGAAGATAAATTTCCGCTCTCCAGCGTCGGTGATCTGCCAATGATGACAACCGATGCCTGCGTCGCCGCCGATTCGATGATGGACCTTCTCGATGAGGACGGAATCCTGTACACAGAGGAATACAAGGACCGCGGGCTCCGACCGCTTTGGGTTTCGATCATCCCTGGATACGAAGTGATGACCAGCGGAACCAAAGTAGAGTACCCCGCTGATGTGCGTGGATTGCTTCTTCGCTCCTCGGGAGGCGCATTCGACGTGACTATGAAAACTATCGGAGCGTCAGCGGTAAGCATGCCGGCCGCCGATACCTACGAAGCAATGGCTCGCAACACCGTCGACGGAACCGCAATGCCGTTCGTCAGTGTTCCCTCCTACAACCTCGAGCAGGTTTCCAAATACTCAACCAAGGGGCTCAATCTCGGCTCTGTCGGTATCCCATATGTCATCAGTGAACGCACATGGGACGGCCTTAGCTCACAGGATAAAAACAATGTCACTGAGGCTGCAGCTCACGCTCAGAGGTCATTGTGCGCTGGTCTCAATAAAGAAAAGTCCCAAGCCGAAGCACGGATGACAAAGGACGGCGGCGTCACATTAGTCCCGATCACCGGCGAAGCCAAAAAGCAATGGACCGATGAACTGAGCCGTGCCAAGTCAGATTGGGCCGCCAGCCTCGATTCGGTTGGTCTACCCGGTAGTGAAGTACTGGCCGAATTTGAGAAGGCGGTGACCACGAATGAGCGAAATCGATCAAACAACTGACAACCTCACTAATACCTACGGCCGCATCCACACGGCGATTGTGTCAACATCAAAGTGGTGTGCGATCGTCATGCTCGCGCTGATCACAGTGCTGATGCTTACTGAGGTCGGATTTCGATACTTCGCCGGTAGCCCACTGGGATGGAACGTCTCGCTTATCGAAAACGTTCTGCTACCCGCAATCGTATTCCTCGGGATGCCGTGGGGCTATGCAGTCAGCGCGCACGTCGCTACAGACATGCTGTTTAAGCGCCTTCCCGCCAAAGTGCAATCGGTAGCACGCTGGCTCAGCTTCATCGCGGTCTTCGTGGGAATCGGCGCATTGGCCATCGCGGGGACAAGCGCGATGCTGGAAGCGCTTAAGCACGGAGACATTCCACCGCCACTGTCAGCCCAGCTACCAATCTACAGCTGGATCTGGCGGTCATTTCTCCCGCTTGGAAGCCTATTCACCGCTGTAGTCATTCTCTTGGAGTCCAAGACATTCCTCAAAGGCGGTGCAACCGGATGCTAGTACTCACCATCACAGCATTCCTGCTGGCCCTCATTCTACTCCGGGTACCAATCGCCTTTGCCATCCTGATCAGTAGTATCGTCGGCTTGCTGGCACTCGACGGTCCACCCGCTGTGGTTGGCATCCTAATGACGATCCCGCAAAGCGCAGTCAGCAATAGTTCATTGGCAGCGATCCCGCTCTTCATCCTCATGGCACAGTTGCTCCTCCAGAGCGGCGCGCTCTCCAGCCTGTTCGACTCGGCAAAGGTTCTTGTTGGCCGAATGCGCGGTGGAACAGCACACGCTGCTGTCGGCGCCGGAGCCGTCTTCGCTGCGGTATCGGGGTCATCCACAGCTGCGGCAGCAACGCTCGCTCATACCTCAACCGGCGAACTTATTCGGCAGGGATACGACAAACGCCTCAGCGCCGGAGTCGTGGCCGCAGCCGGAACGCTGGCGGCGATGATCCCACCCAGCGTACTCCTCATTTTCTATGCCATCACCGCCGAAACTGGGGTCGGACCGACCCTCATCGCCGGACTCATTCCTGGTCTCCTAGTTGCTGTGGCGCTAGTCATCACGATCACAATTCTCATCACATTCAACTCGTCATCAGCGCCACGAGGCGAAGCAAGCAACTGGCACGAGAAGTTCCGCAGTCTTGTTGGCCTAATGCCCGTCGTGGCGATCTTCATCCTCGTAGTCGGCCTGGTCTTCCTCGGTGTCACGACTGCAATCGAAGCTGCCGCAGTCGGATGTCTGGGGGGACTGGGACTGATGCTAGGCGAGAAGAAACTCACCTGGGCGAACTTGACAAAATCGTTCGCTGAAGCGCTGCGCTCATCTATCATGATCCTGACGATCATCATGACCGCGCATGTCTTCGGTCACTTCATCACTAAGTCCCAAGTGACACCTTATTTGGTCGAATCGCTCTCGGCGATGCCCATCGCTCCGATTCTGATCGTTGCGATCATTGCCGTCGGTTACCTCATTCTCGGTTTCTTCATGGACCAGATGGCGATCATCGCGCTGACTGTACCGGTGACTCTGCCCGTTGTCACTGAACTTGGATTTGATCCGATCTGGTTCGGAATCGTAGTGATTTTGCTAGCCGAAATCGGACTCATCACTCCCCCGCTCGGGCTCAACGTCTTCGTCGTCGCCCAGGCGTCCAGAATGCCTGTTCAGGATGTCTTCCGCGGAAGTGTTCCGTTCGTTCTCGCAATTTTAGCCGTCGGTGTCCTGCTATTCGCCTTTCCGCAAATTGTCCTGATACTGCCAGAAATGATGGGAAGTCTATGACGCACCAACAACATGCGCCGAATACCCAGCTCAAAGGGCCACTCGACGGACTAATCGTCGTCGAGATCGCCACAGTCATCATGGGCCCTTTGGCTGGAAGGCTCTTCGCGAAGCTTGGCGCAGACGTAATCCGCGTCGAAGCTCCTAACGGAGACGTAATCAGACGGTCTGGCCAGTCTCGAAACCCTGGGATGTCAGCCGCCGCGCTTAGTCTTGGGGACGGGAAAAAGAACATCACGCTCGACTTTTCAGATGTCGAGGACCAGCACACATTGCAAGAACTCATTGGAATTGCCGACATCGTCGTCACCAACTACCTCCCACGACAACGTCAGAAATACAGGTTCGATTGGGATGCTGTTGCAGAGATTAACCCCCAATGTGTTCTCGTCACGGCCCAGGGGTTCTCTTCGAACAGCCCCGAACGTGACCGACCCGCGTACGACGACATTATTCAAGCGGCCAGTGGTCTCAGCGATGTCTATCGGAAATCATGGGGCACTCCCCAGTACTCTCCGTACGTCGTAGCCGACAAAGTCTGTGCCCTGTCGATGGTCTATTCCGGACTCGCTGCGATTCACCGCCGCCACATCACCGGTCTCGGCCAATGGGTGGATGTTCCCATGTTCGATGTCATGTCCGACTTCAACATGGTCGAACAGCTCAACGACTACACTTTCGAGCCCCCGTTGGGTGACGCTGGCTGGCACCGAACGATTAATCCAGCGCGACGACCACACCGCACCACGGACGGGTGGGTCTGCATACTGCCCTACAACGACCGACAGTGGCAGACTTTCCTCGCCATCGACGATCCAACCGTCATTGACAGAGATGTGCCTTATCCGACGAACCGCGACCGCAATGCCCACATCGAAGAAACACAGGCTCTTATCGCTAAGTTCGCTGCGCACCGGTCGACAAGTGAAGTCATCAAACTCTGCCATGACCACGACATTCCGGCCCAAGCGGTCAATAGAATCGAAGACCTCGTCGACAACGAATACCTCAGACGGCGCGGAACTGTGGAAAAAGTCATTCACCCCACGGAAGGTAGCTATTGGCGAACCACACCGAACGTGAGCTACTCCGAATCACCACTACAGCCCGTCAATCTGGCTTCGCCGGCAGACGGAGACCGCGAGGACATTATGGCCATCATTGAACAAAGGAGAAACAAATGACCAGCGAATCGATCAAACACTACGTCGGTAAAGATCTCGAGGCCTACACTCCGCCACGTCACACATTGACATCAAACCTCAGGCTTTTACCTGGAGACGATGCCGAAGGAGCAGTCTCTGTCGTACGCGGAACGATCGAACACGGCGGATCTGCACTCCCCCATCGTCATCTGAAGAGCACCCAATTCCTCCACATCCTCTCTGGTCGCTGTTTAGTCAAACTCGGTACACAAAACCTCGAACTGGGCGGAGGCGACTCAGTCTTGATCCCGACCGATGTCGTCCACCATGTCGAGGTCCTCTCAACAGAGCCACTGGAACTCATCAATGTCTACTACCCCGCTCTTGCACCCGACGACACAATCGAATGATGACGAAACGATGGTATGCGACCGAATACGTCATTTAAACTGGCGTAATGGTTACGAAGCACCGGACGGTCAGCCGTGTCGTCGGCATTCTCGAATACGTGGTGAGTTGCCCTAACGGCGCATCTCTTTCTGAGATTGCTGAACATCTTGACGCTCCGAAGTCATCCGTTTACGGGTTCGTTCGTGGGCTTGAAGCCGAGGGTTATTTAAAAGAAAACACGGCCGGACACTTTGTTTTCGGGTTGGGAGCTCACACCCTTCTGGCTTCCCAGGCGACTTCCCTCGTCGAGCTTGCTACACCAGCGATGACCACCATTGGGAGCGAGCTCGGTGAAACCGTCACCCTCGCTGTGTTCCTCGATCACGAAGTGACCTACGTCCACTCGGTCCCATCCAGTCAGCGCATTAGCTACAACCCTGAAATGTACACCCGCCGACCGCTCTGGCCCACAAGCGCCGGCAAGATTCTCTTGGCGACATCTGAAAATCCAGAACTCAAAACGCACGTTCTTACGTCAGAAAACCTAAAAGCGGAGACCCTTGAGGCCGAAATCGCCTCCGTACGGCAGAGAGGCTACGGCCTTAACATCAGCGAAACAGCAGCTGATGTGTCTGCATTCGCCCTCGGACTCATGATCGGCTCCTCCCTGGCCGCGGCAATAACGGTCGGCGGACCAAACGTCCGAATGCGGCCCCATATTGAAGAAATGGTCAATACTGCTTGTTCTGCAATCAGCAACAGCGGTCTTGATGTATGGGACTTCACCTAGGTTCACCAATAGGGGAAATTTAGGCAATCGAGCGATTAGCGGGTGCCCTCCCCATGCAGATTGGGGCGCTGCTGGTTAAAGTCATGCAACCATTCGCTAAGTGCGTTTCTGTGGCCGCTTCCTAACAGGCAGACTACCGTAGATCCGCCCACCTCTGAGCCGTTGATGAAAGCATGCAGCCTTGCTACCCATGTGCAATCAGTAGGGTCGTGTCCCTTTCGGAATGATTCCCAGACCAATGAGCGTGTACCACCGTAATGCCAATGTGTAACGCATATGCACTATCACTGAAGGCCCTCTCATCCTAAGCATTTCAGGTTAACAACTAGCTAGGCATGCGGCATAGCGTTCCTACTGCAGCAACAGCCTTCCCGTAGGGAACCGCCTGGTATGCAATCCTCGTAGCAATCGACCACGGCGTGTACAAACCAACACCCCGGCGCTGGACTTTTGGAGGCTCTTCCGGTTTTAGAGTGCGTTGACCCGGTT
>NZ_KV786102.1:0-81240 GCF_001806835.1 Brevibacterium sp. HMSC24B04
GCCCGCCGGCTCCACACGGAGTCGGCGGGCGCCCGTCTTTTAGCTGCCTTATAGCTTTAGGCGCCGCGCCCGGTGACGATTTCGCCCTCCAACCTTTACCCCGTCAGCGGCCGAAGCGGCGTGAACGGTTCGAGTAGTCGCGCACCGCGCGCAGAAAGTCTGTCTTGCGGAAAGCCGGCCAGTAGGCCTCACAGAAATAGAACTCTGAATAAGCGCTCTGCCACATAAGAAAGCCTGACAGACGCTGTTCGCCCGACGACCGGATGATCAGATCCGGGTCCGGCTGGCCCTTCGTGTACAGGTGCTCTGACAGCTTCTCTTCGGAAACATCGTCGATTGCACAGCTGAGGTCTCGCCCGGATTCGAGTTCCGCCTGAAGATAGGAACGGATCGCATCAATGATCTCAGCCCGCCCTCCGTAGCCGACGGCAATGTTAACCGCGACTCTCGAAGCGGTTTCAGACGCTCCAGCCGACCGTTCCTGAGCCGCCTGCAGTCTGCTGCGCAGAGCACCGGGCAGAAGTTCGAGGTTGCCCACAAGGTTGACGGAGTACCACTCGGTGTCTGCGATTTCGTCGACAAGGTCGCCGATGATTTCGGTCAGCGCAGCTACTTCTTCTTCAGCCCGCGCCAGATTTTCCTTCGACAGGACGTAGAGAGTGACCATTTCAACGCCGATTTCATCGCACCAGCCCAAGAACTCAATGATCTTCTGTGCACCGGCCCGGTGGCCCTGCTCGGTGGTTGCACCGAATTCGCGCGCCCAGCGGCGGTTGCCGTCGGTAATGACGCCGATGTGCCGGGGAATCGCGGTATCCGGCCGCAGGGACTTGACCATGCGCAGGTTGTACAGCCGGTGCAGCAGGCCCGTGGATGAACCAGCACGCGGTATTCTCGGTGCTTTCATCTTTCGGCCTTTCTCCCGTGCGGACATTTTCACTCGTGCAGGCATTCAGCCCATCACGCCCCGCATCCACCGTGTGTTTGTGGGTGCGTACCTAATCTAATGGATAGAAGGCACCGCGCTGTGGAATGCCCACGCTTCTGTCAGACCCACAACATAGACTTCACATATGGAGCACCAAACCACCGCCTCGGCCCTTGTTCCGGACGATCGTCCACGTGAAGAAACCGCTGCCCCCGGCCGCAGGGTCTCTGTGTCGCGCAGCCGCATGTCACGCCGCAGGCGAGCCTTTCTTCGCACTGAGCTGGGCCGCATGGCCGGGCAGAAGAAAACGTCGTGGCGCGGGTGGATTCACGTCGGAGCGTTCCCTCTTGCCGTCATCGGCGGCTTGGCTGCCGTCATCCTCGGTCCGACCGTCGGGGTGCGCCTGGGTGCTGCTGTTTTTGCCCTGACCGGCATGCTGCTGTTCGGTACGTCGGCCGTGTATCACCGTGGGCCGTGGCGCATGCGCATTCGTCTGTTGCTGCGCAGGTTCGACCACGCCAATATCTTCCTCATCATCGCCGGCACCTACACTCCCCTGGCACTGCTCTTGCTGCCGCCTGGCGAGGCGCTCATCCTCCTGACCGTCATGTGGGTTGGGGCGGCTGCCGGTGTCGCGTTCCGGCTCATCTGGACGTCAGCCCCGCGAGCGCTGTTCGTCCCGGTCTACATCGGCATCGGAGTGGCCGGGGTCGGCTATGTGCCGCACATGTGGATGGCAAACCTCGCGGCGGGAATCCTGATTGTGATCGGCGGGGCGTTCTACATTGCCGGAGCTGTCATCTACGGGCTCAAGCGCCCCAATCCGGTGCCGGGAGCCTTCGGCTTCCACGAGATCTTCCACGCCTGCACGGTGGTCGGCTACGGCTGTCATTTGGCGGCTATGCTCACCGCCTCCGCTATGGCCATGTAAACGATTGGGGCGACTGCCTGATACGGCAGTCACCCCGGTCTTTTGGCATTCCTCTTAAAGGCGCCGATCAGCTTTCAGCTGTCTGTGCGGGTGTCTTCGGGTCCGGTTTGTTCGCTGTCACTGTCCTGCTGCTCTTCCGGTCCCTGCCAGTCGGGACGGGCTGACTGCTGTCCTTCGAGGTCGCCGTCTTTGCGCAACGGAATGGTGTATTCGACCCGTGCGCCGTCGCGTGCGCGAATGCGGCGGATGCGGCGTACGGCGTCGCGGATGAGGAAGATCGTTGCAACCACAACAAGCGCTGTGGCGACGAAGCCGATTGTGCCGGGGGTGACCAGCACGGGGTCCGGCATTTTCGGCGGCTGTTCCTGTGCCACGGCGAAGACGATGGTGTCGAGCATCATTCTCCTTGGAGTTTCTGGGCGGGTTCGACGATCTCAATTCCGGCTGTGCGCATGGCGGCTTTCAGGTCTCCCGGCGCTACGCCGGCGCCGTCTTCGAGTGTGATTCCCTCAAACAGGTCATGTTCGGAGAACTCGCCGAAATCGCCGTCCCTGCCGGTGTTGTCGACGGCGAGTTCGAACTCTTCTGTCGGCCAGTACTGTTCGGCCATCATCTGCACTTCTGAGAAAAACCCGCTGCTGGGGTCGATCTGGGTTGCGTGAGCACGCAGCGCTTCTGCCGCGGTTTCCAAGAAGGCCCCCGCGGGGATTGATGCGGTCAGCTTGTAGTCGCGTTTGTTCGCCGAGGTGCGGATGCGCTCCTGGCGTTCAGGGCTCAGGGGCGATTCGACGCCCAGTTTCGCCATGATGCCGTGAATGTGCATCCACTTAGCCGGGGTGAGGTCCATGTTGTAGTAGACCTTCGGCACCTGCCAGGCCTCGCCCAGTTCGGGGTTGCAGTCAGCATCAGCTGCCATCTGGACCGCGAGCATCGTGGCTTCGTGAGCGCGGATGTGGTCCGGGTGGGGGTACCCGCCGAGTTCGTCATACGTCGTCACCACGTGCGGGCGCAGTTGGCGGACGAGGTGGACCAGGGGCCGTGCCGCAACTTCTGTTGGGGCGGTCCAGAACGTTCCGTGATCAATATCGTCGAAGCCGCCTTCGGGCAGACCGGAGTCGACGAATCCGATCCACTTGTGCTGGGCACCAAGACGCTGTGCGGCACGCGCCATTTCGTCACGGCGCAGACCCGCGATGTCGCGAATGGCCGCGGGGCTTCCCTCCAGAGCAGGGTTGAGAATCGAACCCGCTTCCCCACCGGTCATCGTGGCGATCGTGACCTGCGCTCCGAGTGTCGTGTAGAGCGCCGTCGTCGCACCTCCCTTAGACGATTCGTCGTCAGGGTGAGCATGCACTGCAAGCATGCGCAGCTGCGAATACGGCGCGGTTGGCTTCACGTGGACCTCCATGAGGGCGCCGGCTGGCTCCCGGCAGAAATGACTACTCTAGACTAGTACGTCGAAGGTAGACGCTTGACAGAAAGGTCGGCTGTGAGCGAAAGATACGGGGGTCGTGCACCCGGCTATCAGGGCACGAAGCTGAATAAGCGCCCTCTGCTCATCGTCGCCGGCATCGTCACCGTACTCATTGCAATCGGGGCTGCTTTCTTCGCGTTCCGCCCGGCCGGCGCACCGACCACAGCGTCCGATGTTTCGTTTGAGGCCCTCGACTCCAACCGCGCGGTCGTGACATTCAACATCCGTCCGGATCGCGAACGGGACTCCGTGTGCTCAGTTGTTGCCAAGAACGATTTCGAAGCCGTGGTGGGCTACCGCGAAGTGACGATCCCAGCGTCACCCGACACCGCCTCGTCAGATCTGTTCCATCAGGAAGTCGAGGTCAACACGACCCAGCGGGCCGTACAGGGACACTTAGAATCCTGCTGGTTCGTCAGCTAAGATAGCCGAATCACCATCCCGGGTCCGCAGCGGACCCGGGATTTCACGTAGACAAGCGCTGCACGGTGCAGCGCCTGAGGAGGAAACAGCATGGCTGAGGAAAACGTCGGCGACAAGACGTGGCTGACCAAAGAGGCCCACGAGCGCTTGACGAAGGAACTCGAGCACCTCCAGGGCCCGGGCCGCGCAGAAATCGCCGAGCGCATTGACGCGGCACGCGAAGAGGGCGACCTCAAAGAAAACGGCGGCTACCATGCTGCCCGCGACGAACAGGGCCAGATGGAAGCTCGTATCCGCCAGCTCGAAGAGCTGCTGCGCAACGCAGAAGTCGGCGAAGCCGATGCGGACGACAAAATCGCAGGCCCCGGCAAGCTCATCGTGGTCGAAATGAACGGCCGCAAGATGGAGTTCCTGCTGGGTTCGCGCGAAATCATCTCGGAAGAGGACAAGGTTGAAGTCTTCTCCGAACAATCGCCACTTGGCAAAGCGGTCAACGGTGCGAAGGTCGGCGACGACGTCGAATACGAAGCACCCAACGGCCGGAAGATCACCGTCACCGTGAAGTCGGCCAAAGCTTACTGATCACCTGAGACAGCGGAAAGCAGACTTCCCAAAACACTGACGGCGGGAACAGACACACTGTCTGTTCCCGCCGTCTTTGTGTTCAGGCTCAACCCAGTCAGAACCTCACAGACTCAGTCAGAATCAGCGGGCTCAGAATCACTGAGCTCAGTCAGCCGGTTTGCCCTCCTCGAAATCGGAGATGATGACGGTGCGCCGGCGGCCGTCGGAAGGATCTGCAGCGTGGCCGGGTGAGTCTTCACCCGGCAAGTTCGGCCCTTCCCCCGGGGCGATCACGCCTTCACGCCGGGCGTCGGCAAGCATCTGCTGGGAGGACAGCTCGGCAAGATAGCCGATGGCTGCGGATATGGAAGCGACGACCGGCACGGCGAAGAGAGCGCCGACAATGCCGAACTGGTAGGAGCCGACGGCCACTGCGAGAACAACGGCGAGCGGGTGGACAGAAACCGCCTTGCCCATGAGGAACGGCTGGAGGACGTTGCTTTCGACCTGCTGCACCAGCAGGACGATGCCCAGCATGATGATCGCGTGGACGAAGCCCTTGGCCACCAGTGCCAACAGAACCGCGATGATCCCGGTTGCGACCGCACCGACGATCGGGATGAAGGACGCCAGGAAGATGAGCACAGTCAGCGGGATGACAAGGGGAACACCCAGAATCAGCGCGCCGATGCCGATGCCCAGGGCATCTACCGCGGCGACGATCACCTGGATGCGGGCGTACTGGCCCAGCGCCACCCAGCCGCGAACAGCGGCCCCGAGGGCAGGTTCGCGCGCGGGCACCGGCAGCAGACGGGTGATCCAGCGGGCAATCCTCGAACCTTCCAGCAGGAAGAAGAAGGTGGCGAACAGCGAAATCAGCAGGCCGGCGAAGAAGCTGCCGACACTCGTCGCAGCACCGACAACACCCGTTGCGATTTTGCCCTTCTGGGCGCTGAGGAAATCATTGACCTGCTGTGTTCCGTCAGCAACAGCCTGTGCGATCACGCTTGAATCCAGGCCCAGCGGGTTTGACTGAAGCCACGTGGCAATGGCGTCAACACCCTTCATGGTGGTCGATGTCAGATCGATGATGCCGGTGACAAGCTGCTGGCCGACGAGCGCAAGCAGGCCAACCACCACAAGGATGAAGCTCAGCAGCACCGTCGCGGCAGCAGCTGCACGCGGCCACTTGTGACGCACCAAGAAATTCACCAGCGGAGTCAGCAGTGCCGAAATGAGCAGGGCGACAAGCAGCGGAATGAGAACGTACGTGACCTTCCCCAGGAGCCACAGAAGAACCGCAACCGCTGCCAAAACAACAAGCGAGCGCCAGCTCCACGCTGCGGCCAAGCGCAGTCCGCGAGACACAAAAGGCACATAGCTTCGCGACTGCAGACGGTACGCGTCAGCCATAGCGGGATCCGTCAGCGGCTTGACCGCTGTTCCCGGCTGTTCTTTGGAGATCTTCTTCGTCATGAGACCAGGCTATATCCTGCACGCCGTTTCAGCGCTCCCGGCTGGCCGAACGCGAGGTGTGTCCTGTGCGTACGCCGCCGTCTTCGGGACGGTTAGAGTGGAATTGTGAAGAACAGCTGGAAAGCGATACTCGCAGCCGGAACGACAGCCGGTGCTGCAGTGGGAGCCGGATCGGGAATTCTGCGCGCACAGTCGAAGCGTGTTCGCCGCGCGTTCCGCGCCGATGCACAGCGGCGAAAATATCCCCATGCCGCCATCGTGAGCGAAGACGGCTCGCGCGGCCCGCTGAGCGCTGAGGACAGCGGCCTGCCCGCCGTTGCCGTCATCGGGGATTCGTGGCTGTCCGGCGTCGGTCTGGAAACAGCTGCCGACCACCCGGCTGTGCGCATTGCCCGGGGCTTTGCCGCTTTGGCACAGTCACCCGTGCGCCTGCGCAGCCTTGCTGTTCCCGCCGTCGGAGCTTCCGCTGTTGCCTCCCAGGTTTCGGAGCTGCTGGCCGATGCGACCATGGAGCGCACACCCGGCGGATC
Source organism: Brevibacterium sp. HMSC24B04 (assembly GCF_001806835.1). NCBI lineage: Bacteria > Bacillati > Actinomycetota > Actinomycetes > Micrococcales > Brevibacteriaceae > Brevibacterium > Brevibacterium sp. HMSC24B04. The sequence goes on from NZ_KV786102.1 coordinate 6,327, forward strand.
GCAGCTTCGCCTGGCCGTTATCTCAATGGGCACAGCCGATGTGGCCCATCCGGTCAAAGGCACAATTGGCCTGCCGATCCTCACCAACGCCATCAACCGACTGCAGGTTGAAGGCCACTACAGGGTCCTTGTTCTCACCACTCCGAACCTCGGCGGGCTGCCGGGTCTGCGCAATCCCGTGCGCACAGTCCTGCGCCGCTCATCGCGTGTTCTTGCCGGTTCGCAGACTGTCGCCGCCCTGTCGACCAATGCGGTCCCCATCAGCCTCACCAACCTGCTTTCCGGCACCTCGCGAGTGAGCCTGCTGGCACCCGAAGGCCGCTACCCATCCCGCTTCGGAAGCGCTCAGATCGCCTCGGGTGTCATCACAACAGCCGCCCGCGTCATGGAGTTCCCCACCGCGATCACCCAGCCTTCCCAGCCCTCGTCCACTCCCCCTGCACCCACACAGGCCTTGGAAAGGCAGGCCGCCCGGGCGCCTCGGAACCGTGCGGCAGAAGAAGCCGCGGGGGAAGAACAGGAGAGCACAGTATGACCGCAGTGATCCTCGCATCCGGGTCTCCCTCCCGCCTGTCGATCCTGCGGGCAGCCGGCGTCGAACCGACAGTCATCGTGTCCGGCGTTGACGAAGACGCGGCCCTTACCCGGGCAGAAAAGGAGCGCGGCCGCGAGCTCACCACCGCTGAGCAGACCGCCGTCCTGGCCACCGCTAAGGGCCGTGCGGTCATCAGCGAACTGACCGCTGACAGTCTGCCGGGCCGCACCGGTGAACCGGTTGTGCTCATTGCATCGGATTCCATGCTGGAACTTGACGGGCGGGCCGTCGGCAAACCGCACACACCGGAAAGGGCGCGCGCACTGTGGCGGGACATGGGCGGGCGCACCGCACATCTGCACAGCGGCATCTTCATGGCGCGCTTGAGCCGCGTAAGCGACGGCGGTGCACCCGCTGTTGAGGACTCAGCGGAGGCCGTGGGCTCCACGCTGATCACCACCGCTGAACTCACAGATGCTGAGATCGATGCCTATGTGGGAACCGAGGAGCCTCTCGAGGTGGCAGGAGGCCTCACAATCGACGGCTACGGGGCCGCTTTTGTCACCAGGATCGAGGGTGATCACACCAATGTCCTGGGCATGTCGGTTCCACTGTTGCGCGATATGTGCCGACAGCTGGGCATCGAATGGCACTCCCTGTGGAACAGGGCGTCCGGCGCCAGCGTGTGAGCGCTGACGCCGTCGGTGCCGTGTGAGCGATCGCGTGGATGGTCCCCAGCACGCACCGGGCTGACACGTAGGCCAACCCACAGAAGACACGCGCGCACAATGCTTGCGCCAAAAGCTTTTCCCCTGCTTTTGTCTCCAACACACAAACCATTAGTGCCTATCACTAGATTTGCTGTGTCTATCCCCGATCCCCACAGGAGAGCGAATGTCGTCGACCTTTTCCGCAACGGTGAACACAAAGCCGTTCACGCGGGTGCTCATCGCCAATCGCGGTGAAATCGCCCTCCGGGTTGTCCGGGCATGCCACGATCTCGGCCTGACCGCGATCGCTGCATACACGACACCCGACTCCGACGCCGACTTCGTCCGCTACGCCGACGACGCCTGGCTCATGCCCGGCAACGGCGCAGCTGAAACCTACCTCGACATCGACTCCATCCTCACAATCGCCGAACGCTCTGGCGCTGAAGCCGTTCACCCCGGCTACGGGTACCTGGCAGAAAGCCCCGAATTCGCGCAGGCGGTCATCAACGCGGGGCTCGTGTGGGTCGGACCTCCCCCGGCGGCCATCGCCGGTCTTGCAGACAAAGCCAACGCCCGCGCGGTTGCCCGCGAAGTCGGTGCGCCCACCACGCGCGGCTCCAACGGTCCCGTGAAGAACGTCGACGACGCTCTGGCCGTGGCCGATGAAATCGGCTACCCCGTCGTCATCAAAGCAGTCCACGGCGGCGGCGGACGCGGCTTCCGCACGGCAGCAAGCCGCGCCGAACTGCCGCACGCCTACGAATCCGCTGGCCGCGAAGCCAAAGCCGCTTTCGGCCGCGACGATGTGCTGGTCGAACAGCAGATCCTCCGCCCCCGCCACATCGAGGTTCAGGCAATTGCCGATGCCGCCGGACGGATCCTCATCGGCTCGACCCGCGACTGCACACTGCAGCGCCGCAACCAGAAGATCATCGAAGAGGCACCGGCACCGTTCCTCAGCGACGAACAGGTGGCCACGCTGACAGAGGCGACTGAAAACATTCTGCGCGCCGTCGGCTACGTGGGTGCTGCCACGTGTGAGTTCCTCATGGGCGATAACGGCACGCTGTCGTTCATGGAAACCAATGCCCGCATCCAGGTGGAGCACACCATCACGGAAGAAGTTGCCGGCATCGACCTGGTCGCATGGCAGCTGAAGATCGCCCAGGGTGAATCGCTGCCCGAATCCTTCCCCGCTCCCCGCGGTCACGCCATCCAGTTCCGCATCAACGCCGAAGACCCCGCCCAGAACTTCTTCCCAGCAACCGGCAAGATCACGGCTCTGCGCGAACCCGCAGGCCCGGGTGTGCGTATGGACTCCGGTGTGGAGGTCGGTCGTTTCGTCACTTCTGACTTCGACCCCATGCTCGCCAAGCTCATCGTGACCGGCGAAGACCGCCAGCAGGCTCTCGCCCGCGCCCGCCGCGCCCTGGACGAGTACGTGCTGGAAGGTGTGGCCACACTTCTGCCGCTGCACCGCGCACTGGTGAACGAACCGGCTTTTGCTGAAGACTTTTCGGTGTCGACCGAATGGCTGCAGACGGAATACGTCCCGAACTTCGACATTCCCGCCTCAACACCGGGCGAGACCAGCCCCGACACCAGTTCGGTCGATGTTGTCGTCGAGGTTGACGGTCACCGCCTGACGGTCAAAGTTCCCAAGGAACTCGCGGCTGCCGGCAACGGCAGCGCAGTCCCCGCTGAGCGTCCCGCCCGTCGTCTGCGCCGCAAGGGATCGCGCCGTTCGAACGAATCGGCTGAACTGGCAGCCCCCATGCAGGGCACCATCGTGTCCGTCGAGGTGGCAGCCGGCGATTCGGTATCTGAAGGTCAGACGCTGGCCGTCATTGAGGCCATGAAGATGGAACAGCCGCTCAAGGCCACCCGCGAGGGTGTCGTGAGCGACGTGTTGGTTGAGGCAGGCGCCTCCGTAAAATCAGGGACGACGCTCATCACCTTCGCCTCCTAAGGCCTGCCTGCCGAGCGTACGGGCCAGCTCTCGGCACACCCGTTAGACGGAATCCACGCCTTAGCCGCACAAAAACACCCGATAGCCGGGATGTGCGCCTTAGCAACCACTGCTAAAGCGTGGATCCGTTGCTAAAGCGTGGGCGGGTGCTGAAGGCCGAGGCGCCGGGCGGGTGCTGAAGGCGAAGCACCGGGGCCATAGGACCAACTGAAAGCAGAAGAGCCGCACACTAAGTGCGGCTCTTCTGCTTTTGCGGCTTTTCTGCCGGGATTCAGAACTCCAGACCTGCCGACTGGTGCAGACGGCGGGCGGCCTCTGTAATAGAACCAGACAGCGACGGGTAAACGGCAAAGGATGCTGAGAGCTGATCGACGGTCAGGCGGTTTTCGACTGCAACCGTAATCGGCATGATGAGCTCAGATGCTTTCGGACCGACAACAACACCGCCGAGCACGGAACCTGATCCGCGGCGAGCGTAGATCTTGACGAAGCCGTCCTTGATGCCCTGCATTTTTGCGCGCGCGTTGGTGGGCAGCGGCTGCAGCAGCTCTTCGACGTCGTGACCGGCTTCAGCCATTTCGGCCTGCGAAAAGCCGACGGTTGCGATTTCCGGTGCCGTGAAGACGTTGGATGCGACGTTGCGCAGCTTCAGCGGCATAACCGCGTCGCCGAAGGCGTGCCACATGGCGATCCGGCCCTGCATGGCGGCAACCGAAGCCAGCGGAAACACCGGCGTGCAGTCACCGGCCGCGTAGATGCCGGGAACCGTGGTGCGCGAAACCCGGTCGACGACAATGTGCCCGGACTCTTCGACTGCGATCCCGACCTTTTCCAGTCCGAGGTCGTCGGTGTTCGGGATCGAGCCGACTGCCATAAGGCAGTGGGAGCACTTGACCTTGCGACCGTCAGCGAGTTCCACCGTCACGCTGTCGCCGTCACGAGTGACAGAAGCTGCGCGCGAACGGCTGAGCACGTTCATACCGCGACCGCGCAGAGCATTCTCAAGCACTTCGGCGGCGTCTTCGTCCTTGCCCGGAAGAACCTGGTCACGCGAGGACACGAGGGTCACTTCGCAGCCGAGTGCCTGGTAGGCCGAGGCGAACTCGGCACCCGTCACACCGGAGCCGACAACCACGAGGTGCTCGGGTAGTTCGTCAAGGTCGTACAGCTGCTTCCAGGTGAGGATCCGCTCGCCGTCCGGCTTGGCGGTATCGAGTTCGCGCGGGTGCGCGCCGACGGCGACGAGAATGGTGTCGGCCTTGAGCTGGTATTCCGTGCCATCCGGCTCGGTCACATCGACAAGATCCGGGCCGGCCAGGCGGCCGCGGCCCTTGATGACTTTGACGCCCGCTTCGTGCAGGCCCTGCTTGATGTCTGATGCCTGAGCATCGGCAAGCCGCTTGATGCGCGCGTTGATCCGAGCGAGGTCGGCACCGAGGCCAGGATCTTCAGAACCGCCGGAGGTCACGAGCCCCAGGTGGGAGGCCGATTCCATTTCGACCATGAGTTCGGCCGTTGCGATCAGGGACTTCGAAGGCACAACGTCGGTCAGCACTGCCGAACCGCCGGTGCGGTTGGCTTCGACGAGCATGACTTCACCGCCCATCTGAGCGGCGACGAGAGCGGCTTCGTATCCGCCGGGACCACCGCCGATGATGACTACACGGTTCTGCGAGGGATCAAGCACATTCTTCACACGGGCATTATCGCAAACTCTCGCGGCGACCGAGCTGGCCGGTCCGGGTGTGCCCATCCAACAGCACCGGCCATCACCCTGCGGTCAACCAGAGTTGTCATGGAGTTCACACAAGAAACCCCTTGTGCACGCGTGCCCGGTGTGTGACCCTTAATGCAGGCTGTAAACACAGGCCATTCGAAGCATCGCCGCTCCCTCCATCCACACCCCTGGATCAGGCATGCTTTGGTGCCCTCACCAGCCGCCTGCCTAACGGCAACCGTACGAAAGGACATCATGGACTGGCGCCACCGCGCAGCGTGCCTCAATGAGGACCCCGAGCTCTTCTTCCCCATCGGAAACACAGGGCCGGCCCTGCTTCAAATCGAAGAGGCCAAAAGTGTCTGCCGTCGTTGCGAGGTTGCTGAAACCTGCCTTCAGTGGGCTCTTGACTCCGGTCAGGACGCCGGTGTGTGGGGCGGTATGAGCGAAGACGAACGCCGCGCCCTCAAACGTCGGGCTGCACGCGCACGCCGAGCACGCTGACATCATTCAAAGCGCAAGCGGGGACTGAGTGACTCAGTCCCCGCTTCTGCGTGTGTACGGGAATTCCCCGGCTGCCCCGGGCTTCAGCTATTCGCCTTCGCGCAGCGGAACATCAATAACAGCTTCCGTGCCGCCGCCGGGGCGCGGCCGCCATTCGATGCTTCCGTCGAGGTTGGTGGTGATGAGTGTGCGCACAATCTGGGTGCCCAGGCCGGACCCCGGTCCGCGCTCACCGGAAATGCCCACTCCGGTGTCGGCGACGATCACTTCGAGGCGATCGTCATAGCGGCGAGGTGTCACAGTCACCGACCCCTCAACTTCTTCATCTTCGTCGAAGCTTCCGAAGCCGTGTTCCACAGCGTTGGTGACCAGCTCCGTCAGCGCCAGCGCAAGAGCGGTCGAATCAGCCGAGCTGATCGGCCCGAAGCTGCCGCGCCTGCTCACCTCCACCCGAATGTTCGGTGAAGCCAACTCCGGTGTCAGGCGCAGGCCCTTGTCGACGATCTCATCGAAGTTGACTTCCGTTTCAATACCCTGCGAAAGCACGTCGTGGACAATCGAAATCATCTCGACTCGGCGCATCGCCTCCGAAAGCGACTCCTTGGCGTGCGGTGATTCCGTTCGCCTCTGCTGCAGGCGCAGAAGCGCCGATACGGTCTGCAGGTTGTTCTTCACCCGGTGATGCACTTCGCGGATCATGGCGTCACGGCTGAGCAGATCGCGCTCACGCCGGCGGATTTCCGAAACGTCGCGCAGCAGAACAAGCGCACCCGTGCGCACACCACCGCGCGACAGCGGCACCGAGCGCAGCGAAACGGCAACCCGGCCCGCCTCGACCTCGGTGCGCCATGCGGCCCTCCCCGTGAGCACCAGCGGAAGAGCTTCATCGACCGGCCGCTGCTGTTTGATAAGCCCGGACACGATCTCAGCCAGGTAGAGGCCCTCAATATCGCCTTCGTGCCCCAGCCTGTGCAGAACCGAAATCCCGTTCGGCGACACGTACCGCACCCGGCCCTCGCGAGCGAGAACAACCAGGCCGTCTCCCACGCGAGGTTCACCTCGGCGGGCAGCAGACGGCGCCTCGGTCCCGGGGAAAGAGCCTTCGGCGATCATCGCCAGAAGAGTCGACCCGCACAGCCGGTAGTTCCGCTCCAGCCGGCTGACACCGCCGCGGCGCACACCCTGCGTGTGGCGGGTCAGCAGCGCAATCGTGCGACCATCGCGCTTAACCGGCACCGCTTCGACCTCGGCCAAGTCACATTCGTCCTCGTGAGTGGCGACAATCCGCCCCTCCGCGTAGGCGCGCGCCAGAAGATCGTGCACCACGGGCTCAGCGCGCTCCCCCACCTGGTCGCGGTGGAACACCGTCGCCCCCGTTGTGGGCCGGCAGTGGGCGATGATGCGGAAGCTCTCCTCACCATCGACTTCCTCGGGAACCCACAGCACGAGGTCGGCAAAGGACAGGTCGGCAATGAGCTGCCAGTCCCCCACCAGCAGGTGGATCCACTCGGTGTCTTCTTCCCCGCGGATCGACGGCGCCGATTGCAGCTGGTCCGTGAACGTCATCGAACCTCAGACTGGAACTCGGTGGAGCGGACAACCGAACGCAGCATGCGCAGCAGAACCGAAATCGGGGCCTGTCCGGGATCATCGATCCGGCTGATCTCGTCAATGAGCTCCACCACCTGCTCCATGGTCGTGCGGTTGGTGTACTCCCACTGCTCCATGCGCTCAGCCGCACGGTCTTCCAGCGTCGGCGCTGTTGTGTGCGAAACATCGAAAACAGACACGACGATTCCGTGCAGGGCCTGGTAGAACTCGTCGCGCGTTGCCGCACGCGCCAGGGCCTTCCAGCGGCTGCTGCGGTCGAGCCTGCCGATCATCTTCAGAAGCGACGCCGCCTGGAAGCGAGCCGACATTCCGTAGTAGACGGCGGCCACGTCGAGTGCCGGACGGTCCACGCGGCTGGCGATCTGCACAATGTCCAGCAGCGAGAACTCATCGAGCAGCCCGGCTGCGCGAGCGGCGACGTCCTCCGGGACGCCCTCGTCGATGTATGCCTGCTTGTTCGCTTCGTAGTCCGACAGGTCCTTGCCCTGCAGAACTGAGGGCATGAGATCGCGCAGCTGAGCGACAGTGGCCTGGTAGTACTCGAGTGCGCTGAGCACGTCGAATTCACCCGGCGCCTGCTGGATGAGCCAGCGCGATGCGCGGTCAAGCAGGCGTACTGCGTTGTACTGCAGGCGCTTCTGCACATCGACCGAGACCCGGTTGTCGAGCGTGCGGATGTCATCCAGGTGCGCCTCAAGGCTGAACAGCTCGTTGACAACCGTGTAGACGCGTGCCGCGTGAGCCACGCTCGTGCCGGTCTCTTCCAGCAGACGGTAGAGATAGCTGATGCCGCCGAAGTCCACGATCCGGTTGACGAGGTTCGACACCGCGATTTCGCGGGCCAGCGGGTGGGAGGCCAGGACCTCGGAGAACTGCTCGGCAAGTGATGCCGGGAAGTAGCTCTCCAGGTAGCGGCGCATGAACGCTTCATCCGGCACCGCCGAGTTGTAGATCTGGCTGCCGGCGTCCATCTTGACGTAGGCCAGGAGCACTGCGGTTTCCGGCGTTGTGATGCCGCCGCCGGCTTCGTGGCGCTCCGTCAGCTCTGCGTCGGTGGGCAGAGCTTCGACCTCGCGGTCGAGCCCCGCGTGCTCTTCCAGGTACGCCATGAGGCGCACGTGCGTCTGCGTCATAGCGCGGGCGTTCCACGCGGCGTCGCCAAGTGCTGCGTTCTGCGCGTAGTTGTGCGCAAGCACCGACTGTGCGACGTCATCCTGCAGTGAGCGCAGAAGGCCGCTGCGGTCTTCGCGGGCCAGGGCGCCTGCGGCGATGGCCCGTTCGAGCAGCAGTTTGATGTTGACTTCGTGGTCAGATGCGTCAACGCCGCCGGAATTGTCGATTGCGTCGGTGTTGATGCGCACCCCGCTGCGGGCGGCTTCCACGCGTCCGCGCTGGGTGCAGGCGAGGTTGCCGCCCTCCACCACGACGCGGGCGCGCACGTCTTCGCCGTTGATGCGGATAGCGTCATTGGCCTTGTCGCCGACGTCGAGGTCGGTCTCTTCCGTGGCCTTGAGGTAGGTGCCGATCCCGCCGAAGTACAGGAGGTCGACCGGCGCGCGCAGGACTGCGCGGATCAGGTCATCCGGCGAGGTGGAGCCCGGTTCGATTCCGAGGGCCTCGGCTGCCTCTTCACTCACCGTGATGGCTTTGGCGCTGCGGGAGAACACGCCGCCGCCTGAGGAGATGAGCTCCCTCGAGTAGGCTTGCCAGGACGAGCCGGGAAGGTCGTACAGGCGCTTGCGCTCCTGGAACGATGCGGCCGCATCCGGGTTGGGGTCGATGAAGATGTCGCGGTGGTCAAACGCGGCAACAAGGCGGGTGTGAGGTGTGCGCAGCATGCCGTTGCCGAACACGTCGCCGCTCATGTCGCCCACGCCGACGACGGTGAAGTCATCTTCGTCCGTGTTGACCCCGAGCTCACGGAAGTGGCGCTCCGTGGACTTCCAGGCGCCTCGGGAGGTGATGCCCATTTCCTTGTGGTCGTAGCCGTTCGACCCACCGGAGGCGAAGGCGTCTCCCAGCCAGAAGCCGCGGGCGGTCGAGATTGCGTTGGCCACGTCGGAAAAGCGCGCCGTGCCCTTGTCTGCGGCGACGACGAGGTAGGCGTCTGCGCTGTCGTAGATGACGGTACGCTCGGGGCTGACGGCCGTTCCGTCGGCATCGAGGTTATCGGTGATGTCCAGCAGCGCGCCGATGAACTCTTCGTAGGCAGCCTGGCCCAACTGGGCGCGAGTTTCAGGGTCGCCGACCGGCAGACCCTTCGGGTAGAAGCCGCCCTTCGCACCCGCCGGCACGATGAGGGCGTTCTTGACCATCTGGGTCTTCGCCAAGCCGAGGGCTTCCGTGCGGAAGTCATCGCGGCGATCCGACCAGCGCAGGCCGCCGCGGGCGACCGCACCGAAGCGCAGGTGCACGCCCTCAACCCGCGGTGAATAGACCCAGGTTTCGATCTGCGGGCGCGGCAGCGGAAGGAAGCTCAGCTCTTCCGGCAGCAGTTTGAACGCGAGCGCCGTCGGCAGGGTGCCGTCGGTCGGGTGGTAGAAGTTGGTGCGCACAACAGCCTTGATGAAGGCCAGCATGGAGCGCACGATGCGGTCCTCATCGAGGGTTGCAAGGCCGCGCAGGCTTTCCTCGACTCCGCCTTCGAGTTCGCTGACCGCGGCTTCGCGGTCACCGACGAAGTCCGGATCGAACTTAGCGGCGAAAAGGTCGACCAGGCCGCGGGCAAGGTCTGTGTTGGCCGCGAGCACGCGCGCGATGTAGCTGTCGGAATAGGCCACCGAGGCCTGGCGCAGGTAGCGGACAATTGCGCGCAGAATCTCGACTTCGCGCCAGTTCAGGCCCGCCAGCAGCAGTCGGTCGAGGTTGCCGTACTCGCGTTCTTCCATCCACCCGGCCAGGTAGGCGTCTTCCAGCCGGCCGAAATCAGCCTGCGTGATGGGTGTGGGGAACTCGATGCCGAAGTCGTACAGGTAGCGCTGTGTGCCATCGCCGAGCGACAGGCGGAAGGGACGTTCGTCGATGATGTCGCCGCCCATCGACGACAGCAGCGGCAGCATGGTCGACAACGACGCGGGCTTTCGCTTGTAGAACAGCATGCGCACGCGGGTGAGTTCTGCGTCGTCCGGCAGGGTGTCAGGATCGATACCGGCCTCACGCAGATATTCGGAGTCCGGTTCAAAGCGCATGAGTGCGCTGCCCAGACGTTCGCACTTTTCAAAGCGCGCAATGTCGGTCAGTGCGTCGTGCGGCGTGTAGGACTCTTCGTAGGCGCCGGGGAAGGCGTTGCCCCACTGGGCCACGCGGACCTGATCGCTGTGGGATACACGAGTGCCCGAAGGTGCGAGGAATTCCTGCACGTCTTCGCTCCAGGACCGCACGGCGGCCCGAATCCTGTCGGCCACTTCTGCGGAGTCGACCGCGGGAAGCGGTTCGCTGCGGGCCACCCGGGCGGTGAAGTGCAGGCGGGCGAGCGCGGAGGAACTCAGCTGGACGTCGAAGTCCACGCTTTCAGCCCGGTAGCGCTGACGCAGGACGCGCTCAACGCGCTTGCGCGAAGCTGTGTCGTAGAGGTCGCGCGGCACGTACACGAGCACGGACACGAAGCGTTCGTATTCGTCACGGCGGATGAAGACGCTGGCTTCGCGCTTCTCCTGCAGGTTGACCACCGGCAGGACGACCTTTTCGATGTCTTCGATGGTCGACTGGAGGATTTCGTCGCGCGGGTAGCTTTCGAGCACCGACAGGAGTTCGTCACCGGAGTGCGATTCCCGGGACATGCCGGAGCGTTCGATGATCGCGCGGGCCTTGCCGCGGATGACCGGGATGTCGAGGACTGACGAGGTGTACATGGACGTTGTATACAGCCCGACGAAGCGCTTCTCGCCGACGATCTGCCCGTTTTCGTCAAAGGTTTTGACACCCAGGTAGTCCATGTAGTCAGGACGGATGATGTGGGAGCGCGAATTGGCCTTTGTCAGGACCAGAACGTGGCGGTCCAATGCATGCGCCGCAACGGCTTCTGACAGCGGCGAGGTGGTTGCTCTGCGCATAGCGGAAATGCCCAGCGCGGTGGCCTCAATCGGTTCGAGGACAGACTGGCCGTCGACTTCGTTGAGCCGGTATTCGCGGTACCCCATGAAGGCGAAGCGCCCATCGAGCCATTCGAGCAGTGCGGCGGCTTCGCTGGCTTCGGCTGCGAGGTCTTCCGCCGGCGGGTTTGCGCGCAGGCCTTCCGCAATTTCGCGGGCGCGGTCGCGCATGGCCGGGTAGTCGCGGGTGGCCGCACCGAGCATGCTGACAACGCTGGCGAGGGTTTCCTGCAGCTGGCCGAACTCTTCTTCCGGGATCCGGTCGATTTCGATGTGGATCCACGATTCGACGTTCGACTGTCCGCCTTCGCTGAGCTCAGCCGAGATGATCGGCAGAGCCGAGGTGTCGGTCGTGGTCTGTCGCAGCTGCGCGGGGTCGATCACTTCGAGAGTGCCGCCGGTGCGCACGGTGCGCAGGATGGGGTGGTGCACGGCCCGGATGGCGTAGCCGAGGCTGGAGATCTTGTTGACGATCGAGGACAGGAGGAACCGCTTGTCACCGACGACGATGTCGATGATGGTGCGGTTGCCGGTGTAGTCCGGGGCCTCGGTGTCGGGGTTGTGAATGTCAATCTGCGGCGCTTCGCCGTCGAAGCGCTGGGCAACACCGAAGTGGTAGTCGAGGGTAGCCGCGAGAACTTCTGGGCCGTACACCTCGAAATCGCTTTCGGTGACATTCGGGTAATACGCGCTGGCAAGGGCAGCTGATCCGGGGTTGCTTGACAGCTGCTGCCAACGCTGTGCGATTTCGGCTGTGTACGCCTGCGTCACGCTCATCACCTCATGAATGGTCTAAAGCTTTCGGTACCACTCTAGGACGTGAAAGGCGATCGGTATATTTGCCGAATGAAGAAAATTCGCGTGAGTGAACGACTGAGGGTGGAAACCGACTCGATCCGCTCGATTCTGGCCTCCCCGGACAGCTGGCAGACGGCTGAAGGATCTGCTGCGACAGCCGAAGCGACTGGCTCCGGAACCGTCGTACACGCCCGGGCCTCGCTGGCCTCTTTTGACATTCCCGATGCCGCTGCCGCGTTCGTGAGCAAAGCGGCGCACCTCGAGCAGACGATCACGGTGCCGAACGCATTCCCGGATCAACCGGCCGCCTACAGCGCAGAAATTCCGGGCGTGCCGCTTGGCATCACCGCCGACATCACCGCTGAGGGGCTGGGTGACGGTCATTCGCTCATCACGGTCGACGCCGAGGCGGAATCCTCCATCCCGCTGCTGGGCGGCATGATCGAAGAAGCCGCTGCAGCCGCGGTCGAACGCGTCTTCCGCGAACGGCTGGCCACCATCGCCGGCTCTGAGTGAGGCGGAGCTGAGCGAGGGTCGCGCGGCTCTGAGTGAACCTCGCGCGGCTCAGCCGCGGAAGTCCCCCAGCAGGTGATCAATTTCAGAAGGCGCGTACCACAGCAGGTCCTGCTGGATGAGATCGTCTTCCGTGCTTTCGTGCCGCAGATGCTCATCCACGTGGAAGCTCACAACCGACGCCGCGGGAACGCTCGCCGAACCCACCGCTATCTGGTCATCCACGTTCGAGGTACTACTCACCTCAACATCGGCAGCCGCCACGATCCTGGCAGTTCCGCTGGAAGCCGCAGAAGCGGCTGCCGCTGTCGCCGCGGCCGTCATCGCACGCCACTCGGCATAATCAAGGTCGTCCCCGCGCAGGGCTGCCGCTGAATCTGTCAGGAAGAACACCGTCCGCTCCCCCAGGTTCGGCCAGGCGGCTGCGAATTCTTCCAAATCACAAGCTGTGTAGACGCGCTTCTTCATACGCCTATTGTCCAATGCCTGCGCGCCTGCCTGTGCGAGCCCCGCTGTCGCGCGGTGAACTCTTCAGCAGCTTCGCAAAACCGCGCCTGCGAGGCCTCCCCGCTCTCCTGCGCCCGGCCGGGGCGAGCCCGAGTTCCCTTGCGAAACCCCACAGGGCAATGCTCAGGGGATTCTTCGGAGCGGACTCAATGATCGTGGTGCCGGCAAGAACTGCCCTGTCGATGACATCCCGCGCATCCGGCAGCAGAACCGGTGATTCGCATGCGACAAAGCGCTGAAGTGTCTGCTGGATGCGCCGCTCGGGATCGGCTCCAACAGCGCTTTCGCGCACCCGGTTGACAACGACGCGTGTCTTCTCCGCATGCCGAAAACGCTCGCTGCTGAGGACATTCATAAGCCTCACGAGCGCCGGCGGTTCCGCCGCACCGACCACGATGACGTCATCAGCGGCATCCAGAACCGCCCTGGTCGCCGCATGCCGGTCATAGAAGGGATCCGCAAGCGGGTCATCGGGGTCAATGCGGGCAGAAACATCGACGATGACAACCGGATAGCGCTTGGCCAGTTCCTCAAGAACGGCAGTCAGTGCGCCGGCTCGCACCTCGGGCCACCGATCCGCGCGGCTGAGCCCAGTCACCACATCCAAGCCATCGCGGACGCGCGCAATGCAGCGAGAAATCACCGTGTCGTCAAGAGATTCTGCGCTGCGACACAAAGCGGCGATCTTCGATGCGTCGTCCAACAGGCCCAACATGACAGCCTGCCCGGCATGGACCGTGTCAGCATCGACGAGAACCGTACTCGCCGCCCGCGAGCTGATGTCGGCAAGCGCTGCCGCAATCGTCGAGCGGCCCGGAGCACCGTCAGCGCCCCACACGGCGACAATCCGCCCCGGGCTTCCAGCTTCGACCGGTGCGACGGCGGGCGCTTCAGAAACCTCCGCTGGTTCAGCCTGAGCACAGGCGCGCACAGCCTCACACAGGGCTTCCGCCGAACAGCCGGCCTCCACCTCGACAGCCACACCCCAGTCCGCCACCAGCCCCGCGCCATAGCCCAGAATGCGCACACCCAGCCGGCGCGCGCGATCCCGGAACTCAGCATCGACTCCGGGGAAATAGCGGCTCAGCACATAGACTTCCGCGGCACCGGCCGACATCGCGGCAGCAAGTTCAACCCCATCGGCGGGCCGGGAGCGAACCGCTATATCGCCGGCAGCCGAAAGTGCGGCTGCGGCGGAGCTTTCGAACTCAACATCGACCGCCAGCACAACCGAAATCATGGACGGTCCTTCGGAATCGACACGACCGACAGATGGTCTTCAGCCGCAACGGCCTGCAGAACCTTCTGCAGACTGTCATTGGGCACGAACACCTCAACGCTCACACCCGAACTGACAGTGAATCCCCCACCGTCGCGATTCACGGCAAGAACCGCAGCATTGCGCAGAACAGGCTGCGGTTCTCCCCTGTCCTCGCGCATGTCAACCGCCCACACATCGACCCGGGAACCGGCCTTGACATCTGCCGGCAGAGACCGCTGCAGCGGAAGCGAAACTCGTCGACCGCCCAAGCTGTCACCCGAACCGACCTGCGATGCCGGTACAAGGTCGCCGGCCGCAATGGGGCTGAGGACTGTCTGGCCGATGAGGTCGTCATCGGACGCCCGCTTGTATCCGCCGCTGTCCTCCGGCAGTCGCACTTCGACCGGCCGGACGTTCTCGCGCGTGATGACAGTGCCCGGCGCCAAAGGCTCCGCTGCTGCCCACACCGTCGTCGTCTTCGCAACGCTCGTGACCACCAGCCACGTGGCGACAACGGAGGCGACAAGTAAGAGAACAGCTATGAGAACGCGCGGATCACGCAGCTTGGGAGTGCGGAAACGGGGTGCAGTGTGCATCAGATCTCCATTGATCGATTTATCTGCCGTTAGGTGTACTTTGCTATCATTTTATGCAGTTTGCGGAATATTCTTCTTTGAATATACACGGATACGCCACCCTCGCCCACCCCTTTGCGGTTGGCCACCAGACCAAGGAGCTCGCAATGGTCGTCGAAACACGCTTCCTCCCTCTGACCGATGTCGCCGAAATGCTCAGCATCTCGACCGCAGGGGCTCGCGCACTCGTCCGCTCCGGCGAACTGCGAGCCATCAAAGTCGGCGGCCGCGGGCAGTGGCGCGTCGAAAAAGCTGAAATCGAAAACTACATTCAGCGCATGTACGCCCAAACCCAGCAGGAAATCGAAGCCGGCACTGACGTGTGAGCACGTCCGCACAGCGGCGCTATTGCAGCACCCGGACCACAGAAATCCTGCGCAAAGGCACCAGCTCAAAGGCACCTCGTCTGCGCAGCTGCAGATAGTCACGCGCAACAGCGTGCAGCGTCCCCTCGAGTGCTGTTCCTGCAGTTTCAACCCGCACCTGCTTACGCTCAGCACACCACTGCCCCAGAATTGAACGCGCAGACCTCCAGCGCTCCTGCGCTGCGTGCTCACGCGGCTTCAGCGCCACGCCTTCGACAGCTGCGAGCATCACAAGAACTCCTCCGTCAATACAGCAGCACCCTTCACCCACCGAGGTCAGCACGCCGGAAACGGGGCCGGAGGCGGTGCGCAGATCGACGTGCTCACCGACAGCGCCGGCCAGCCGCTCCACAAAGGTGACCTCATAGAAGCTCTCAGCAACGAGATCGCCGAACTCACCATCGCGTTCGCGCGCCCTCTCAGCCGCAGCCTGGCCCTCCAAATCAGCAAAAAGCTCATCAAAGCGATCCATAAAAACATTGTGCCCCAGGCACGCAGCCAAACCATGGCTTGAAGATTTTATTCGCACTTATTCGAACATTCTTGTGTTTTGAGTTTGATCATGTACTTTGGTTGCAGATGATCACAAAGGAGTGAACATGAAGCCAACAGAAATCCATGTGGGAGCATCCGCTCTGCACCTGCTGATATGCGCTGCGCTGCTCACAGCGGGTCCCTCTTTCGCAGACCGCGCGCTCAACGCAGACATCGGTGCCGCGGTCGTCGTAACAGCACTCTGCGCGGCAGCCCTCGCCGGTCTTCGCCTGCAGCTGTCGCTCGTACTCATCTCGGCGGCTCGCGTCTTTGACCTCATCGGCGTGCCGGGCGCAGTCGCACTTGCCACGTGGGCGCGCAGGATCGCCCCCGCCGCGCTGAAAGCATCAGCCGCATCCATGACAGCGGTCGTTCTCGCCGCCGGAACAGCCCACGCGGCACCGGCGCAGAATTCGCCCTCACAAGCAGAGGCCGCACACGGTGAGTCCACAGCACCCCAGACCGAGGGCACGCAAACACCCCCGCCGCACTGGCCGACGTCCCCGCCGGGCGACACCCCCTACCCCGGACCCAGCACGGCCCCACCTGCCGACCCCAGCTGGCCAACACAGAAGCCCGAACCGAAACCGCCTCGGACGCAGACCAAGGAACCGAAGGAACAAGAAACTAAACCCGAGCAGCGCAAACAGGACGCGCACGGCAAAGAAGCCGAACACACAGCACCGAAACCCGAATCGCCTCAGCGCGTAACAGTCAAAAAGGGCGACAGCATCTGGAAGATCGCCATCGCCCACCCGAAACCCGGCCAGTCAACAGCTGAACGCGTAAGCGCCATCAGCAAAGCCAATGCCGACACCCTGGGCGGCAACCCCGACCTCATCTACCCCGACACCGAACTGGAGCTGCCATGACCGCCGAACCACTCACCCTGACCCGACCCGCGACACCTCGTACCCGCATGTTCAACAAGCGCCCGCCGACTCCCGAAGAGCAGACAGCTGCCGAAAAACAGCGCGAAGCAGCAGCCGCAGCCGCCTTTGTGCGCTCAATCGTCACTGCTTTGACCGAAGTCGAATACGGTGTGCGGACCCTGCAGTCCATTGAACGCTGGCTCGACCCGGAAGTCCGCAGCTCCGTGGTCTCCGCACTGCGGATGCGCCGCGCACTGCGATCCGAACAGCAGGTTGACTACATCCGCGGCATCGGCCGGCCGCGCTTGAGTTCACCTGCGCCGAACGTCATAGAAGCCGCTGTGTCGATCGCTCTGCGGCCCCGCACAAAAGCCTGCGCGCTGCGTTTGGAGAAGAATCGCGACCGGTGGATCGTCCGCGAATATCTGACTGCCTGAACCGACAGCAGGCACCCCTGCGGAACGAACACGGCCACAAACAGCGAGCCCCCGCACTGCGATTCGCAGCACGGGGGCTCGTCAGTGCTCAGACCGGGGCCTCAGCGACGCTTCTTCTTGCGGCGTTCAGCGCGGTTGCCCGAACCGCCGTCGTCGTCCGCCGCAGTGTCCGTGCGCGCTTCACTTTCCCCAGATTCGCTGGGGCCGGCCAGCGTCAGCTTGGGCAGCTTGGTGCGGAAGACATCGGACTCAACTTCGACCTCGTCGCTCTTGACGGTCTTGACCTGCACCTGCAGCTTGTTGACAAGGCGCGTGGCGTCTTCCTTGATGCCGTCCTGCATTCGGGTGAACATCTCAAAGCCCTCGCGCTGATACTCCACGAGCGGATCGCGCTGCGCCATAGCGCGCAGGCCGATGCCGTTCTTCAGGTAGTCCATTTCGTACAGGTGCTCACGCCAGCGCTTGTCGATACTGGTCAGCAGAACGCGACGCTCAAGCTGGCGCAGCGCTTCTGAACCGAGTTCTTCTTCGCGCTTTTCGTAGGCGAGGTCGGCATCCGCCTGGACTTCTTCGAGGATCTTTTCGCGGTTGAGGCTGTTCTTGCCTCCCGCGTCCTCGTAGAGGTCTTCCGGCGTAATCGAGGTGGCATAGAGGTCCTGCAGCGCAACGAACAGCTTGTCCATTTCCCAGTCTTCGGGATCGCCGACCGTCGCGCCTTCGACGTAGGCGCGCAGGACATCGTCGCGGAAGTCGTGAATCTGGTCTTCGAAGTCGTCGCCTTCGAGAACGCGCTGGCGTTCATCGTAAATGACGGTGCGCTGGCGGTTGAGAACATCGTCGTACTTCAGGACGTTCTTGCGCTGTTCCGCGTTGCGCTGCTCGATCTGGTTCTGTGCCGACAGGATTGCGCGGCTGACCATCTTCGATTCAAGCGGTTCATCTTCCGGGGTGTTCGCAAGAGCGAGTGCGCGTTCAGCGGCACCGGCGCCGAACAGGCGCATGAGGTTGTCGCGCATCGACAGGTAGAAGCGCGATTCACCGGGGTCCCCCTGACGGCCGGAGCGTCCGCGCAGCTGGTTGTCGATACGGCGGGATTCGTGGCGTTCGGTGCCCAGAACGTAGAGGCCGCCGAGTTCCCGGATTTCCTCCGCGGCTTCCTCGACCTGCTTTTCAGCCGCTTCGAGAACGGCTGGCCACTGGGCTT
The DNA here is from genome assembly GCF_001806835.1 of Brevibacterium sp. HMSC24B04. Classification (NCBI taxonomy): domain Bacteria; kingdom Bacillati; phylum Actinomycetota; class Actinomycetes; order Micrococcales; family Brevibacteriaceae; genus Brevibacterium; species Brevibacterium sp. HMSC24B04. The sequence goes on from NZ_KV786102.1 coordinate 24,593, forward strand.
CGTATTCTTCGGAGTCATCGGCCGGGTCCAGGCCGCGCTTCTCCATTTCTGCCACCGCAATGTGCTCAGCATTGCCGCCGAGCATGATGTCGGTACCGCGGCCGGCCATGTTGGTGGCGACCGTAACCGCGCCCTTAACACCGGCCATTGCGACGATCGCTGCTTCGCGCGCGTGGTTCTTGGCGTTGAGGACCTCGTGGCGGATGCCCCGCTTGGCCAGAAGCCCCGACAGGTATTCGGACTTCTCCACGCTGGTGGTGCCCACAAGAACCGGCTGGCCCTCTTCGTGGCGCTCCGCGATGTCTTCGACAACCGCGTCGAACTTCACCTTTTCATTGCGGTAGACGAGGTCGGGCTTGTCTTCGCGCAGCAGCGGCTTGTTCGTGGGAATCGGCACGACGCCGAGCTTGTAGGTCGAATTGAATTCGGCCGCTTCGGTTTCAGCGGTACCGGTCATGCCCGACAGTTTGTCGTACAGGCGGAAGTAGTTCTGCAGTGTGATCGTGGCGTGAGTCTGGTTCTCGGCCTGAACTTCGACGTTCTCCTTGGCTTCCAGCGCCTGGTGCAGACCCTCCGAGTAGCGACGGCCGGGCAGAATGCGGCCGGTGTGTTCGTCGACGATCATGACTTCGCCGTCGAGGACGACGTAGTCCTTGTCGCGTTTGAACAGCTCTTTGGCCTTGATCGAGTTGTTGAGGAAGCTGATGAGCGACGTGTGGTCTTCGTCGTAGAGGTTGCCGATGCCGAGGTAGTTCTCAACCCGCTCAATACCGGGCTCGAGAATGCCGACGGTGCGGTTCTTTTCGTCGACTTCGTAGTCGCGGTCCAGTTTGAGGCGCTTGACGATCGTGGCGAATTCGCCGAACCAGCGGTTGGCGTCGCCTTCTGCAGCACCCGAAATGATGAGCGGGGTGCGCGCTTCGTCAATGAGGATCGAGTCGACTTCGTCGACGATTGCGAAGTTGTGGCCGCGTTGGACCATGTCGGCTACTTCCAGCGCCATGTTGTCGCGCAGGTAGTCGAAGCCGAATTCGTTGTTGGTGCCGTAGGTGATGTCAGCGGCGTACTGCTTACGACGCTGGGAGGGCGCCATGTTCGACATAATGCAGCCGGTTTCCATTCCGAGGAACCGGAACACACGCCCCATGAGTTCCGACTGGTAGCTGGCCAGGTAGTCGTTGACCGTTACGACGTGCACGCCCTTGCCGGTCAGCGCATTGAGGTACGACGGCGCTGTGGCAACCAGCGTCTTGCCTTCACCGGTCTTCATTTCGGCGATATTGCCCATGTGCAGAGCGGCGCCGCCCATCAGCTGCACATCGAAGTGGCGCAGTCCGACCGTGCGTGTGGAGGCTTCGCGGACAGCTGCGAAAGCCTCCGGAAGAAGCTTGTCAAGGCTTTCGCCGTCGGCAACACGCGCCTTGTAGCGGTCGGTTTCTTCGCGCAGCTGCGCGTCAGTCATGTCGCTGTATTCGTCGGACAGGTTGTTGATCGCCGTGGCGTAGTTCCGGAGCCTCTTCAGGGTGCGTCCTTCGCCGAACCGAAGCAGCTTCTCAAGGATGTTGGCCACGTTTCTCCTCTGTCCGTCTCAGCGCAGCGGATCTCGACATGCGCCCGTCAAGTCTAACGCGCAGTTGCGCGCATGTCGCGCGGACAGCCTGCGGGCCGGACGAGCCAGCAGGCAACATCGCCCATCGGACTGTCAGTGCTGCCCCACTCCGACTCCAGAAAACAGAACGCGGCGGATGCCGTGGGGCATCCGCCGCGCTGTTTCAGCAGCGCTGACAGATCAGCTGCTCTTGGAGCCGTCCAGTGCGATCACACCGTAGCTCCAGCCGCGCCTGCGGTAGACGACCGACGGCTGCGAAGTTTCTTCGTCAATGAAGAGGTAGAAGTCGTGGCCGACCATCTCCATGCGGTTGAGCGCTTCTTCGATGCCGATCGGCTCGGCCGGGAAGGTCTTTTCGCGCAGCAGAACCGGAGAATCGCCTTCAGCCTGAATGCGGCCGTTGGTGGGGTCTGCTTCCTCGGCGTCGCCGCCTCCTTCGACTGCCGGTTCGCCGTCTTCGGCGGCTGCGGGGGCTGCCGGGGCGTCGACAACGGGCATTTCGGCGAATGCTTCACCGGTCGACTGGCGACGGTGACCGCCCTTGCGGGAGATCTTGCGGCGATCACGTGCCCGGCGCAGACGCTCAAGGAGCTTCGCCCAAGCGAGGTCAAGTGCCGCGTACTTGTCGGAAGCGTGCGCTTCGGCGCGCAGAACCGCTCCCTTGCTGAATACGGTGATTTCCACGCGGAAGGCCTCGTCTGGACGACGCACGCTGTCTTCGTGGGTGATGTTGACTTCAACGGCCTGGGCATCAGGGCTGAGCTTTTCGGCCTTGGAGATCTTGTCCTCAATGTGGGTGCGGAAGCTGTCCGAGATGGCGAGGCCGCGTCCCTTGACGACGATGTCCATTGTGCTCTCCTTTGACGTCGGGAAACCATCAAAAACGATGGTCACCTTCATTAAACCGCATCGAGCTCAAGCTGACGAGAACTCCCCCGCGCGATTCCGATAACCGCGAGTCCATCCGGTGTGCACCCGGCATTCATGAGTGCGCGTGTCGATTCCGCACCCGTTGCCCCCGTGGTGGAAATGTCGTCGACGACGACAACCTTCGCCCGCTCGCCCCACTGTCGCACCAGGTGAGTGTGTTCGCGGGCGATGGCGTGTGTGCCTTCGACATTTGCCTTCCTGGCCGCACTGCCGAAGCCCACCTGGTCGCGGTGGCGGCTGACGGTGAGAACATCGGCGCACCCAGCCCGCAGCCCGTCAGAGCGAAGCATCTGGGCTGCTGACTCAGCGAATGCGGCAACGTGGTTGCCTCCTCGCCTGCGCACAGCGGACGATGACGAGGGCACCGGAACGAGGATCACCGGCTTGCCGTCAATCTGCCTGTTCTGAAGGGAATCGACAACGGCACGGGCCAGGAGAAGACCCAAAACGGCCACGATGTCACGTCTGCCGTTTTCCTTATAGGCCACGAGCACATTCCGCAGCACACCGTCGTACACGCCCGCCCCGCTGACCGGCAGGTGGCCGAAGCGCGGTTGGCTGCGCACAACGGGTCCATCGAGAGCTTCGATGCAGTCGCCGCACAGCGACACGGTTTCTATCCCGCACCCTGCACACACGCGCGGCAGGAGCAGATCGGCGATGTCGGACAGCAGCTTCACGGTCAGCCCGGGTACGTGGGATTCCAGGCCTTTGCGCCGACGATTCGCTGCCACGTCCCGGACGTGTAGGTGTAGACATCACCGCTCTCAGCCCCAACCCGCATGCTGCCGAGGTCGCCGGCAGCCGAGATCGTCTGGCCGCCGGAAATTGACCCCAGTCCCACGGACGGTCCGCCGACCCACACGCGGTAAGCACCAGCCGAAGCATCATCCGCGGACAGCACGGCCAGATAGGATCCGCCGGCCCAGCTGAAGTCCGCAACCTGATCGAATTTCTGGCCGACCGGCAGCGGCGCCCCCGTGGTCAGATGGTTGGGCTTTCCGCCTCGGGAGCGGACGATTCCCACCACGTCGATGCGGGTGCCGTCCGCAGCGGAAGTCAGGACGGCCAGCCGGCTGCCTTCGCGGGAGACCGCGATTCGCTTGATGGTGCGGTCTTTGGCGAACGGCACCGCCATCTTCACGAGTTCACCGTTTTTGCCCACGGCGCGGATCTCCGCCGACTTGGCTTCGGCCGTGTACACCCATTCGAAACGGTCAGCGCTCACACCCACAAAGTCTTTTCCGGTGATGAGGGTTTCGACGTCTTTTTCTGCGCTGAAGCGCTCGACCTGTTTGCGGTTCTCATTCGTGTAGTAGTAGGTGTTCCCGTCATAGGACTGGGCCGGAAGGACCTTGTCCGACACTTTCGGCGAATTGGGAACCGGTTCGAAGGAGTTGCCCCGAACTTCCGCGATCTTCCCTTCCGAAACCACAACGGCGGGCGCATCGACCGGCAGGTCAGCTGACACATCGGAGCCCGAGGTGATGTTCGACTGGGGTGTCTGCACGCGCACATCAGAGATCGAGGTGTTGGCCCGCAGGGTTTGGGATATCTGGGAGTACAGGCGCTTGCTTGTCCCTTTGTCGAGGTCACCGGCTTCCTGGGACAGGCCCACGTCGACTGTGCCGCCTTCGACTGTGACGACGGACGGTTCGAGCGTCGTGCCTTCCGGAACGGCCGAGATGACAGCTCCGCGCAGATTGTCCGCGGGTCCCCGAAGCAGCTGGCGGGCCACTTCCGTCAGCGTGCTGTTGCTGCGGACAAACCACCGCACGTCGGGAACAAGATATGAATAGTCCTGCGTGAAGAAGTACAGCGGATATGCCTGGAAGAGCCGATTGAAGTTCGCTTCTGACAGCACGATGCCGTCGGGAGCATCCGAGATCCGCCATTCGCCGTTGACCTGGCGAAGGCTGAACTTCAGCTGCGTCTCTGTACCCGAGGGGCTATCGCGGTAGACGTGTGCGGAATCGAGGGATGCCTGCACGGGAACCGTAAACGACACACTGCGCGAATCGGTTGTCACAGAAGCTGTGAGGCTCTCCAGCGACAGACCCGATTCGACTATCGAGACGCTTTTGAGCGGGCTCCATTCGCCGGCGAAATCGTCAGTCAAGAAAGAGCGGGCCACTGCAAAGCTGCTGGCAGGGCTCGAACCGGCCGCCAGGAAGCCGCGCACGATCGAGGCGGGGCTGGCACCGGGTGCCGGGCCGTCCGGGTCGGTGCGGGACTGGACATCGTTGTCGGAGTCCTCCACGGCGACCGTTCCGATCTGCCCGCTGTGGGGAATCGTGGCGCAGCCGGCCGCACTGAACGTCAGAAGGCAGGCCGTCACAGCCGCCGCGAGTTTCCGGAGCCTGCTGGTCATGGCTGTCCTCCGTCCTCGTCCGCCGCATCAGACGGTGATGCGGTTTCAACGACAATCGGTATCGAGCCGGTCTGCACGCGCACCGCGCCGTCCGAGGTTGCGGGCCCGGCGATGAGCGCAGGTCCGCTGCTCGGGGCGTCTGCCGGCGGCAGCGGCAGCGGTGAGGATGTCAGCTCGGCTCCCTGTTTCCGCGGAAGCGTCAGCCGGAAGCACGCTCCGTCGCCCGGACTGCCCCACGCCTGCAGCCACCCGCCGTGCAGGTGGGCGTCTTCCAGTGCAATCGCCAGGCCCAGACCGGTGCCGCCGAGCGTGCGACGCCGCGATGGATCACCACGCCAGAATCGGTCGAACACGTGCTCGACCTGATCTGCGGTCAACCCGACGCCGTGATCGCGGACGCTGACCGCGCACGACTCTGCGGTCGCCGCAACATACACGTCGATGTTCTTCTTTTCGCCGTGTTCGATCGCGTTGACGATGAGGTTGCGCAGAATCCGGCCAATGCGGATCTGCTCGACTTCCGCGGTTACGGGCGTGGACGGGGTGTGCATGACGATCTGACTGCCGGACTGCTCAGCCACGAAGGTCAGCCCGTCAACCACATTGGACACGATTTCGGTGATGTCCTGTTCAGTGGTTTCCAGCTTGACGAATCCGGCGTCGTTCCGTGAGACCTCGAGAAGATCCGACAGGAGCAGCTCGAAGCGCTCAACTTGGGACTTCAGCAGCTCAAGTGAACGCTGCCCGGTTTCGTCGAGCTCGTCCTTTTCCACGTACAGCATTTCGGTGGCCGCGCCGATCGTAGCCAGTGGTGTGCGCAGTTCGTGAGAAACATCCGACACGAACTGGCGCTGCTGCACCGTGAGCTCTTTCATGCGCACGATCTGGTCCTGCAGTGTGTCCGCCATGTCATTGAAGCTGCGTCCCAGAGCACCGAGTTCGTCGTGGCTGGTGACGGTCACACGTTCGTCGAGGTCCCCGTCGGCCAAGCGGGTTGCGGCCTTTGCGGTGGAGCGAATGGGGGCGACGACAAGGCCTGTCACAAGCCAGGCGACGGCCACAACGAGAACGACCATGACGACGCCGGCAACCGTGAGTGCGCGCTGGATGAAGCTCAGCGTGTTCTGCTCTTCCTGCAGATCCGCAACTACGTACAAGTCGAATTTGCCGCTGCCGGGCAGTGCCACCATCTGCGCAACTACAATTCCAGGAGAGCGCTGCTGCCCCGGGAGGGTGATCGACTGGTAGGTCTGGTTGCCCGCGGGGGTCTCCTGTACCCGATTGAGAAACGCCTCGTTGAGCTCTGCAGGGCGTACAGGCTCCTGACCGTACGGCAGCGCAATGATCGGCGCGACCGAGCGTCCGCGATCCCGCGGCTCCAGGGCGATGCTGCGCAGTGGAGTCGATGACCGGACCATCATGGAGCGCAGCTGAGTATTGACGGTTTCACCCAGCTGTGCGGTGCCCTCCGACGTTGCGGTGGCTTCGAGCTCTGACGCGTAGCCGGCGGTTTGAGAGGTGATCGACTGCAGTTTGGCTTCGAACAGGCCGCGGGCGATTTCCCGCGACACGTAGGACCCCACCAGAAGAACCGCCGCGATCGACAGGACGAGGGTCAGCGCTACGACGCGCACCTGCAGGGAACGGCGAAACAGCCGAACCGTGAACAGGTACGTCCGCAGCGCCAGCCGACGAACGGTCTTCCAGAGTCTCACGCAGCGCGACCGGCCCTATAGCCCACACCGCGGACAGTGACGACGATTTCAGGGTTCTCAGGGTCGCGCTCGATCTTCGAGCGCAAGCGCTGCACGTGCACATTGACCAGGCGGGTGTCGGCCGAGTGCTGGTAGCCCCACACTTCTTCCAACAGCTGTTCGCGCGAAAACACCTGCCACGGCTTGCGGGCCAGCGCGGTCAGCAGGTCGAATTCCAGGGGTGTGAGCGAAATCGGTTCGCCGCCGCGGGTCACGTTGTGACCGGACACGTCGATTGTCACGTCCCCGACAGTCAGGTGTTCCGGTGCGGTGGGCTCGGTGATGCGCAGTCGGGCGCGCACACGGGCGACGAGCTCCTTCGGCTTGAACGGCTTGGGCACATAGTCATCGGCCCCGGCCTCAAGACCGGCGACAACGTCAACCGTGTCCGACTTGGCTGTGAGCATGATGATCGGAACATCCGATTCCCGGCGGATTTCACGGCAGACTTCCATCCCGTCCTTGCCGGGAAGCATGAGGTCGAGAAGCACGAGGTCGGGTTTGGATTCGCGGAATGCGCTGAGGGCACCGTCGCCGGTTGCGCAGAAATCGGGTTCAAATCCTTCTGACTTCAGCACAATGCCGATCATTTCGGCCAGCGCCGTGTCGTCGTCTACCACAAGAATCCGTGCATTCATAGATTTTATTGTTCCCTACCGATCAGAGGTTTTCACTTCGGCCCGCCGATTTTCACGCCGCCTAGTCCCGGGAAGCTGTGGAATGATGGGCTGGTCAAATGCTCATCTCGCAGGAGTGAAGTGTTCACACAGAACAACAGCCCTGATTGGGGTCTGACCGTCGACTGGTCGACGGGCCAGCGGGTTCCCGCCAAGGCTCGCCGCCGGCCGCAGTGGTCTCCCCCGCCGGTCCCGGGGATTCTGCCCAAGCGCCCCCTGGGCTTCTTCGAGGTCCTCGACGGCGGATTCCGCCTGATGCGACGCTACCCCGCCTTGACTTACGGCAGCGCAGGAATCGGGGCAGGGCTGACCGCTGGCGTCTTTGCTCTTGCGGGAGCCGTCACGTGGTACTTCGGTCACAGCTTCTTCACCAAGCTCCTCGATTCGTCCGAGGAGGCTCTGAGCGGTCTGAGCTTTGTGGTGCAGATCAGCGCGGGAATCGTCGAATACCTCACCCTGGCTGCTCTCATCGTCTTCAGCGGACTGGCGAGCATCGGCGCCCGCGAAGCATTCTTCGGCCGCACAATGTCACTGCGCCAGGCCTGGCAGCACCTCCGAGGATCCCGTCGAAAGCTGTTCGGTGCGGCACTGCTTATGGGCACGGCCCACCTCATAGTTCTCGCGGTCTTCCTTGCCGCAGCGATTCTCGCCGGCGCCGTCGGCGGGACTGTCATCGGCCTGACCCTGGGCACAGCGCTCGTCCTCGTCTGGTGGGCGCTGACGGTGTTCTTCGGCATTCGCCTGAGCCTGACGGGATGCATCATCGCCCAGGAGCGAGTGGGGACCTTCACCGCCATAGCCCGGTCCTGGAAGATGACAGGTCGCGGCTTCTTTCAGGTGGCTGGACAGACCGTGTTCGGGTTCTGGCTGGCCAATCAGGTCATCGGCATCATCGCCACACCGGCTTTCATCTACTTGGGAGGCGTCATCGGCGTGCTCTCGATTCTGATGCTCGGCGGCAGCGAGCTTGAGGGGCCTGCTGTCGCTGCTGTTCTCGGCACCATCTTCACGGGGCTGTTTCTGGCCATCGGGGTTCTGCTCTACGCCTACCGGGCGGCACTTCTGTCAACCGTCTACTTCAACCTGCGGATGCGCACAGAGGGCTATGACCTCGTCCTCCTGGCAGAAGCGGAGGAAGTATGAGCGGACTGCAGCAGCCCACCCCAGAACAAGGCCGTGAATGGGCCGAACGCGAACTGTCTGATCCTCGCTACAGCGAAGTCGACATTTCGTTCTTCGGCAAGATCAAGCGCATGCTCGACCTGTTCTTCCAGAAGCTCGCGGAAGGGGTCGACAACGCCCAGTCCCCGTGGTTCATCATCGGCGTCATCCTGTTCACAGCCGCCGTTGTGGGCTTTGTGATCTGGCGGGTTCGCCGCGGCACCGACGACGACTTCTCGAAGCAGCTGTTCGAAATGGACTCCGAGTTCACCGGTGTCGAACCCCGTGTGTTCCGCAAGCTCGCACACGAAGCTGCAGAGAGCGGCGATTGGGCAGATGCCACTGCCAACCAGATTCGCGCAGTCTTCGCAGAGCTGAACAAGAAGCGGATCATCGACGTCGAGGCCGCCTCGACTGCAGCGGAGCTTGCAGCCGCGGCTTCCGCGGCACTGCCGGCTATGAGCGACAAGCTGAATAAGGCCGCCTCTCTGTTCGACCGGATCGTCTTCGGCAGTTACCCCGCGGACGAAGCCGACTACCGCTTCGCCGAACAGCTCGACTCCGCAACTCAAGCGCTGCGCGCGCCCGGTCAGGAAACAGCTGACTCGGCTGAGGCTGCAGACTCCCGCGGTTCTGAGCAGGTGAGGGCATGAGCGCCGCACTCGACGTCGCGGTCCGCGGCACACGCTCAGCGGGTGCCGGACGCAGCCTGAAGTCCCTTGGTCGATCAGCCGGTCTGTGGCTCGTTTTGGTGGCTGTTCTCCTCATGGCCAGTGCGGCCATCACGCTGACCTCCGCGGAGCGTGACGAAACACGTTCCGGGCACTACGACAGCTTTGGCGCAGACGGCACCCACGCCTACGCCAAGCTTCTTGAAGATCACGGCGCCCGGCTTAAGAAGACCGACAACTTCGACACAGCCGTAGAAGCCGCTGCCAAACCTGGCACAACGGTCGTTGTCATCAACCCGGACGACATTTCCGTCGACAGCAGGCAGAAGATGACCGCCGCAGCTCAAAAAGGCGGCCACGTGATCCTTTCAGCCCCGTACGACATGGGCGGCTGGGGAAACACAATCCACCCCACAGAGGAATTCGCCGGCCCCGACGATTTTGAAGAATCCCGCGAACCTGCCTGTGACTACCCCGCGGCCAAGAAGGCAGGCCCGGTCAGCGCGCCCTTCATTCACTACTACTCGACCCACAAAGACTCGGTGAAGTGCTATTACCGCCCCGACATGGGCAAGCAGGCCTCCGGCCTCGTCCAAGCTCCGGTCGGCAAGGGCACTATGACGGTGATGGGCAACAGCAGTTGGATCGGCAACGACGAGATCGCCCTGCACGGCAATGCCTCACTGGCTATGGGTCTCGTCGCGGACGCAGATTCCGTCGTCCTGTTCTGGCCGAATCCCGATGACTTCATCGACTCCGATATCCAGGAGACCCAGGATTTCGTTCCCCAGTGGGTGTACTTCGCAGTCCTGTGGATCGGCGTGCTCACTCTGGTGGCTCTGCTGTGGCGCGGACGCCGCTTCGGCCCATTGGCCGCCGAGCACCTGCCGGTGACTGTTCCGGCAAAGGAAACCGTGACCGGACACGCGGGTCTTCTGCAGCGAGCCGGGGCCCGACCAGAAACCCTGCGCCCCATTCAGCAGGCCGCGATCATCTCGCTGGCCCGCAAGCTCAGCGTGCCCACGTCAGCTCCGGCAGAAGACGTCTGCCGCGCGGTCGCGGCCAAACTGGGCGAGAGCCCACAGCGCATCGAGCACCTTCTGCTGCACGCAGAACCGACATCAGACGCAGAACTTGTCAGCCTGGCTCAGGCCATCAGCGAACTCGAAAGGCGACTATGACAAACCAGCACGACCCCAGCGCTCCCATCCCAGACATGCCGGAGAACGAGCCCGGCGCGCACCAGCCCGGCGCCCAGCCGTCCGGTTCGGTGCCCGCCCCCGCCGACTCCACCTCGGCAGCGGCTCCCGCCCAGCCGAACCCCCAGACGAGCGCTCAGCAGCCCGGCGCGCAGCCCGCATCGTCGCTTGTTGACCGCCTGGCCCAGGACCACCAGCTGACGGACGTCGACCACGAACTCCGGGCTCACTTCGGCGCCGTCAGCACCGCCACTGCCAACGCGGTCGTCGGTCAGGGCCACGCCACGCACGCTCTGCTCATTGCACTTCTCACGGGTGGCCACGTGCTGCTGGAAGGTGTTCCCGGTGTCGCCAAAACGCTGCTGGTGCGTGCTCTGTCGCACGCTGTTGAGCTCGATCACGCGCGCATCCAGTTCACCCCGGACCTCATGCCCAGCGATGTGACCGGTTCGACCATCTACGACGCCAAGACCGGCGACTTCGAGTTCCGTCCCGGCCCGGTGTTCACCAACATCCTCATCGCCGACGAAATCAACCGCACCCCGCCGAAAACCCAGTCGGCCCTGCTCGAGGCGATGGAAGAAAAGCAGGTCTCGGTCGACGGCAACACGTACTCCCTGCCCCAGCCGTTCCTCGTTGCCGCAACCCAGAACCCCATCGAGTACGACGGCACCTACCCGTTGCCGGAAGCCCAGCTGGACCGCTTCCTGTTCAAGGTCCAGATGAACCTGCCGCAGCGCGATGCTGAGCTTGACATCTTGCAGCGCCACGCGGGCGGTTTTGCCGCAGACAAACTGGCCGATGCCGGGGTGACCCCGCAGATCGACGCCGAGGGGATCCTCGCTGCCCGCGAGCGCGTGGCAGATGTCTACTGCGCCCCGGAAGTGCTCGGGTACATCGTCGACCTCGTGCAGGCCACGCGCCAGGCCCCGTCACTGGAACTGGGTGTGTCTCCCCGAGGCGCCACTCGCCTTCTGTCTGCCGCGCGGGCTCACGCGTGGCTGTACGGGCGGGCGTTCATCACCCCGGATGACATCAAGTTCCTCGTGCCGATTTCCTTCCGCCACCGTGTGCGCCTCAACCCTGAAGCGCACATGGACGGTCTCGACGTCGACGATGTTCTCGAATCGATCGTGTCGACGGTTGCGGTTCCGCGCTGATGGTTCTCACGTGGCGCACCATGGTCTTCGCCGGGATCATCGGCGTAGGCGTTGTTGCCCTGCAGACGACCGCGGCCGCGCTCATCGGGATCACGGTGCTGCTGGTCGGCATTGTCGTCGACCTGCTCATCACGCCGTCCCCGCGCAGGATTGAGGCGGCGCGCACTCCCGGCGGCAAGGTTCGTCTGGGCCAGGAAACGTGGGCCGACCTCACCCTGCACAATCCCACCAAGCGCACGTACAGGCTGCACCTGCGTGATGCGTGGTCGCCCAGTGCCGGTGCTGAGAACAACCGGGACCGCTGTCGTCTTGCCGCGGGCGAATCGCACGTGCGCCGGCAGACGCTCACTCCCACGCGCCGCGGCTGGCTGTCAGCGGACAAGGTCACGCTGCGCAGCTTTTCGGTCTTGGGGATTGCCGGCCGTCAGGTGTCATTTGATGTTCCGGCCCAGGTTGCGATCACTCCCCCGTTCCTGTCGAGGCGCCACCTGCCTTCGCGTCTGCACCGCCTGCGGGAACTGGAGGGCCGCACGGCACTCATGGTGCGCGGTATGGGAACCGAGTTCGATTCGCTGCGCGAATACGTGCCGGGTGATGATGTGCGCTCAATTGACTGGCGTGCCACGGCTCGTGCCCAGGAGGTCATGGTCAAGACGTGGCGGCCCGAACGCGACCGTCGCGTGGTGATCGTCATCGACTCCGGCCGGCTGGCGGCGAAGCGTTCTGCCGAGGGCACGCAGTTCGACACGTTCGTCGAAGCGGCGATGCTGCTGACGGCTTTGGCCGGTTCGGCTGGCGACCGTGTTGATGTGATCGTGGCCGATGCCAGGATCCGCACCGCGTTCGGCCCCCTGGCCCGGGAAAAGGCGATCCCCCGTTTTGATGAGGAGATCGCGGACATCTTCCCCAGCCTGTACGAATCCGACTGGCAGGTCATGGCCTCTGAGGTTCTCAAGCGCTGCTCAACACAGGCGCTCGTCGTGTTCCTCACTCCCCTGGATGCCATCACCATCCAGGAGGATGTTCTGCCGTCGCTGCCGCTGCTCAAGCGGGGCCACCAGATCGCGTTCGCCTCGGTTTCTGATCCACAGCTGCAGGATATGGCCGACGAGGTCTATTCACCCGCTCAGGTGTACCGGGCCGGTGCGGCACAGCGGGAAATGCTCAATCAGCGTGCGCTGAGCCGCGCAATGTCGGCAAGCGGCGTCTATTCACTCACCGAACCCGAAGAGAAGCTCCCGCCGGCGCTTGCGGACCTCTACATCCGGCTCAAGGCGCAGGGGAAGCTCTGACGAGCGGCACCTCGTGAATTGACGTACGAGGTGCCTGCCCCGTGGTCTGCTGACCACGGCTTTCTCTGTGGTCGGGCTTACTGGACGGTGACGGTGCGGTAGCCGGCGCGCTCCTCGTCGAGGTCTCCGTCGAGACCCGCAAGGTAGGCGGGACGGCCCAGTGCAATCGTGTAGGCGACGATGCCGATGGTGAGTGCAGCACCGAAGATCATCTTGATTCCGAAAGGCATGTAGGACGGGGTGATGAAGCCTTCGATGAGGCCGGACAGGAACAGGAAGATCACGAGTCCCATGGCAACCGTGATGAGGGAACGGCCCTCTTTGGCCACCGCCTGACGGCGTGTCATGTTCCGCGGAATGATCCAGGACGTGAAGATCTTCAGGCCCGCTGCAGCGGCAATGAGGATGCACGTGATCTCCGGGACGCCGTGGGGCAGGATGAACTTCCAGAAGTCCTCCGCGTAGCCGGCCTCATACATGACAGCGGCCATGATCCCCGTGTTGGCAGCGTTCATGATGATGCCGTTGATGACGTAGATCCCGGTGATCCCCAGCACCACCCACTGCACGGCGATCCAAGCGTTGTTGACCCACACGCCCAGGGCGAAGACCGAACTGGGGTTTTCGCGGTAGTAGGCGACAAAGCCGCGTTCGGCGATCTCGCGCTGTGCTTCCGGCGGCAGCATGTAGTCAAGCAGACCCGGCGTGGTTGCCGCCCAGATGTGGGTGCCGACGGCAACACCCGTGAACAGCACGAAAACGCCGACAAAATACCAGCGCAGCGAATACAGTGCCGCCGGCAGCGACTGCCCGAAGAAGCGCATGGCCGTCGACTTCGCAGAACCGGGAACAGAGCCGAAGTGGACCCTCGCCTGCAGAACTACCCTGCTTAAGTAGACCGCGGCGTCCGATTCCGGGGCGACCGTCTGCAGATGCGACAGGTCTTTGTTCGCCCTGCGGTACAGGCGGTTGAACTCTGCCACTTCGGGCCCGGACAGGCGCGACTTCTTCGAAAGGCGCTGCAGCTCTTTCCAGTCCGGCGAGTTCAAAGCGGCCAGCAGAATGGGATCCATGAAGACCAGATTAAGGCATCTTGACCCGGCGGCGAATATGCGAGGATGTACGGGTGAGCAAACTCGTCACCGGTGAGGCCATCAGCCTCAGCATCCGCCCCGCATCCCTCATGGCGCGGGCGGCATCATGCGCTATTGACTTCGCGATCTACACGGTCGTCTACATCGCCTACTTCATCGGGCTGGCATACCTTCTGAGCAATGTCGACACCTACAACGGCGAATTGCTTGCAATCACGATCGCCACGCTCGCGTCGATCTTCATTCTTGTGGGCGTGCCCTGCATCGTCGAATTTCTGACGCGCGGCCGTTCTGTCGGCAAGCTCATTGTGGGACTGCGGATCGTCCGCGACGACGGGGGTGCCCTGGCTTTTCGCCACAGCCTTATCCGCGCCCTCCTGTGGCCTTTTGAGATTCTGGGCTCCGGAGGCGGTGTCGCGGCTCTCGTGGGTCTGTTCTCCGCTGACACGAAGCGGCTGGGCGATCACCTGGCGGGCACCATCGCCATCAGCGAACGGGCAAAGCTGCCGGCGACGCGCACCAACCCCGTCAAGCCGGAACTGGCGGCCTGGGCGCGCAGCGCTGACATTTCCCCGATCCCCGCACCCCTGCAGCACCGCGCGGCACAGTTCCTCGCAACGGCTCACATGCACACGAAGGAATCCCGGTGGGCGCGAGCGGTGGAAATCGCCGATGAGCTCAACAACTACGCTGCCCCGGCTCCGCCGATAGGCACACTGCCCGAAGAGTTCATTGCCACGATTGTGGAGTTCCAGCGCTGGGACGGCTACCGGCGAGCGCAGAACGCGCAGAAGGCAAAGGACGTCTTCGCCAGCCGCATGGACAGGCTGCCCCACGGTATGCGCCTGCAGTGAGCCATGCGCTTGCAGTAAGCGCGGCAGGCGGCCTTCTGCGCAGGCTGAGTGGGCTTACCGAGCGGGCCTATGCGCGGATGATGGCCAGTGCCGCTTCGACGAGTTCGTCAACCCCCTCCTGGCTGCGGGCTTCCACGTTGAGTCTGACAAGCGGCTCCGTATTGGATGTGCGCACATTGATCCAGAAGCCATCACCGTCGAGCGTGATTCCGTCCAGGCGATCAATTGTCACGGGGCCGAAGTCACCGCGCTGGCCGGCCTCAGCCACGGCCTCCAGCACCGCCTGCTGATCTTCGACGCGTGAATTGATTTCGCCGCTCATGGGCCCGGGCGCGTAGTCAGCTGCCAGTTCGCTCAGCTGTTTGCCCGAAGCGTGCACGGCGGCGAGCACGTGTCCTGCTGCGAGCAGACCGGAGTCTGCCCCGAAGAAATCGCGGAAGTAGTAGTGAGCTGAGTGCTCGAACGCAAAGACAGCGTTGTTGGTGCGCATGGCCTGTTTGATGCCGGAATGCCCCACCGCAGTGCGCACGGGCGTTCCGCCGGCCTTTTCCACCCACTGCACTGAAGAACGCGATGTGAGCAGGTTGTGCAGCACAACGGGCTTTTCTTCCGCGCGGACGCGGCGGATTTCGTTGACGGCGGTCATCGCACCGATCGCAGATGCTGACACGGTGTCGCCGTTTTCATCCACAAAGAAGCAGCGGTCGGCATCGCCGTCGAAGGCCAGGCCGATGACAGGTTCGGCTGTTTCGGCACGCGCTGCGATGACAGCTTCCTGCAGGTCGACGAGGTTGGCAGGATCGAGCGGGTTGGCGGGGTGGTGCGGGAAAGTGCCGTCGGGCTCCATGTACATGCCGCGCACCGTGATGTTCAGCGCCTCCAGCCCCGCCGCACTTCCGAACACCTGCGGAACCGTCAGCCCGGCCATGCCGCTTCCGGCGTCGACGACAATCGTCAGCCCCTGGACCCGGTTTAAGCCGGTGAGGCTGCGGATGCGCTCGGCGAAGCCGCGGGCCGTGCGCTGCGCCAGCGCTTCATCGACGCCAAGCTGCGTATCAGCGGCTGCCGCAGAGTCGGCGGAGCTGAGGCCGTAGGAACATTCGGGGGCGGAGTCCAGCAGTTCGAGTGCTGTGCCCAGAAGGTCTTTCCGGGACACACCGGATGCTCCGGGTCCGCACACTTTGATTCCGTTGTATTCGGGCGGGTTGTGGCTGGCGGTCACCATGAAACCGGGCAGACCGTATTCGCCGGAAGCGAAGTACAGCTGATCGGTCGAGGCCATGCCGATGTTCTTCGGCTGCAGTCCCGCCTGCCGGCTGCCTGCCGCCAGCAGGCGCGAAAAACGCGGCGAGGTTTCCCGCATGTCGTGGGCGATGAGGATCTCTTCGCTGCCCCACTCGGCCTGTGCCGCATGGGCAACAGCCCAGCCGAAGGCGAAGATGAAGTCGTCGGTGAGCTCTTCGCCGACGAGCCCGCGTACGTCATAGGCGCCGACGGTTCGGCGTTCACGCGCATAGCGAGTCATGTGTCCTCGATAATGGTCAGGTGTCCGTGTTTGCGGCCTTCGGGCGCTTCGGGTTCGGCTTCGCGGACGGCATCTGCAATCGCCAGCAGATCATCGCGGGTTCGCTCGATGGGCGGGCCGTCGGTTTCCAAGCGGATGATCTGCCATTCCTGTGGCGGGGTGATCCGATCGGAGTGAGTTTCGCACAGGTCGTGTGCTCCCGGTTCGGGCTGTTGGGAAAGAGGGCCGATGACAATGCACGCTTCGGAATGCACATAGGTGAGCGTGCGATTGGCCGGTTCAGAGCAGCCGATTTTGGAACAGGTGCGAAACACACAGGCAGTGTAGTACAGGCCGCTGCGCGTTTGAGCGGATACGCTGGCCCGGAAGGGAGGCCCCGTGTCCAGGCATCGTGATTTTCGCGGTTCGGCTCTGCCGCCGCACGCTCCGGCATCACTGACCCGCTGGGATCAGCTGGACAGGGCCGGGTCGGAGCTGCTGGCTGAGCTGCTCACTGCCCGAGGTACCAATCCAGAAGACTACGAACTGCGGCTGCGCTGGGTTCCGCCGGCTGGTCAGCAGGGGCTGACCACGTCGATGGGCCTTGCGGCTCTCGCCTATGAGCGCACTGATACGAGTCCCGGCATCATCGAGATCAACTACCTGCCGCTGCGCGCTTTGGCACGCACTGCCCAGGAGAGGGGCCAGATTCTCGATGCGGAGCTGACGGAGCTGCTGGACCTTATGTTCGGCTGACCTCACCCGAGACAGCGGCCCGGGAACGGAAAAGGGGCGACGGCTGGCGCCTCGCCCCTTTTTCACTCCGCGGAGTTCACACGACCTGCTTCTTCACACGACGTCGTTCGCGTTCTGACAGTCCGCCCCAAATTCCGAAACGCTCGTCGTTGGACAGCGCGTATTCGAGACATTCGGCGCGAACCTCACAGGAAGCACACACCCTCTTAGCTTCTCGGGTGGAGCCGCCCTTTTCGGGGAAGAAAGCCTCGGGGTCCGTCTGGGCGCACAGCGCCTGGTCCTGCCAGTCCAGACCGGCGTCGCCTTCTCCCAAGAGGAGAGCCAGCGGATTGATGCTGGAAATGCCGGCATCGGGTCCGCCGGAAATCGGCTTGAGCTCGGTAGGATCGACAGAAAGCGGATCCGGGACGAAAGACGGGGAGGAGTGCGCAGGGTCGACGAACCAGTCCTGAGCTGCACGCTCGGTGACACTGGGTGCCGGACGCTGCGGAGAACTCTTGTATTTGCGCGCTTCTGACACGTGCTTCCCCTTTCTACGACAGTCCTTGCGGGACGCGTCGTAGTTAAATTACACGTGTGTCATTCCCCTTTAGTCAAGTGGGGTCATGCTATTCAGCCCTCCCAGAACCTGACAATAGAACACGCGTTCCCACGGGATCCGCGCGCCGAACACAATATGTGGACGCCCAACAACGCCTGCACCACAACCTATGGGAATGAAGCAGTTTTCTTATGATTTTTCTGGCTCCGGCCTGCTGCGGGCGGCCATGCCGGACAGTCCCGTGCGGAACAGGCCGAGCCGGCGGCACTCGGCAGAAAGAACACTGTGCACCGATTCGGCGCACGCGAACATCGGATGACATGATGAGCGCATGAAGATCACCGTTCTGCCCGTCACCGACGGACTCACCCACGTGCTCGCCGATGTCCGCCAGGCGGGTCTGCGGCATAGCGATGCCGAGCTCACGGTGATTGCCTCCACGCTCACCGACGTCACCGTCCACGGGCTGCGCTTCTGCCCCGACATCGACGCCTGCCTCATTCCGCCGGCCTCCCCCGTCCCCGGCGGCGCGGCAGCTGAACTGGCCGCCTTCCGGGTAGACGCCGAGTGGTTCCGCATGAACGACCTCCAGCTGGCCGCGGCGGTCCTGCGCAGCCGGCTTATGGGGCTGGGCTACGGGCTGGCCGCGGTCACACAGGCCATGAGCAAGCGCTACGCACCGGATTTCGCACTGCTGCCGCTGACCGACACCGCTGTCGAAACGATGGTGGTCGTGCCCGGAGCTCAGACTGAGGAAGCGTGGCCGGCACGTCGCTACATCGCTGAACGCCGCACGGACGCCACGCGCATTGCCCGCCCTGTATTCGACAGCACCAAAGCCGCCCCTGGCGTACTCAAAGCGATCCGCGAGGCTGACGTCGTCATCTTCGCCGTCGACGAACGTCCCGAGTTCACGGCCGAACCAGCGCTCCGTCTGCCAGGCATGATGGATGCCCTCAACGGTACGCGCGCCCGAGTTCTCACGATCGGCGCCGACCGACTGGATGCGAAAACCCGCACCAAACTCGGCGGCGAACAAGCTGATGAGCGGCTTGACGAAATCCTCACAGAAGCCGCCGCAGCAAGCCCCGATGACGGACCGACCACGGTGTGGGGCTGATGGCACGCACATCACTGGCCACGGCGTTCGGAATCGCCGCCAGCCTCCCACAGAACCCCCTCGACACCGACCGCGCGGCAGCGCTCATCGCCGCCGACATCGACAGGGCCCGCGTGGAAATCCGGGATGACGACATCATCGCCGTGCGCGCAGACTTCGTGTCCACCTGCCAGGGGCGCCTGCTGGCCTCCGACAGCCCCGACGTCGAAACAAGCATTGCCGCGACCACCCGCGCGCTCGTAGCCTCACGGACGTTCAACGGCACACCCGTGCGCCTGACCTTCACCTCCAACGGCACCGTCGAATTCAACGGCGGCCACCGCACCTCGGGCCAGACAGTCATCGCTCCCGTGTATCACCCACACCAGTGGGCGGCCGGTGCCGGCGCGTGGCTGCGCTCCTATTTCTCAGCCGATATCGGCGTTGTCATCTTCCAAGACCTCCCCCACCCCTTCCGGCGGGGACAGCGGGCGGGAAGCCTCGCCTCTTACGGGGTTGTCGACCAGAGAACAGCCGACCACGCAGCCGCAACCGCGGCACTCACGGCAGAAGACTCAACGCTGGCAATCATCCGCGCCCACAGCAGCAGCCCGGTCATACCGGACGCAGCGACCGAACGCCCCGCGGAAACCTTCGAAGAAGCAGGCGGCTTAGCCCCGTGGTTCCGCCTGGGCTGGGCAGAAGCGTGCCAAAGTGCACTCGGAGCCCACCCGGAAGGCCTCCGGCCGATCTCCGGCACCCTCCACGACGACATCCTCGCCCACGTCAGCCGCGCAATAGCGACAGTGCGCTCAGGCCCCGCCCGCGTGCCCGGCGAAGACGGCTGGCGCTTTGTGCCCATGGGCTCCGGTGCTCGCGTGCTCATCGAACCGGCAACGAACGCCGTGGCGGAAGACCCTCGCGCAACCATCGGCCTGGGTGCGCTTGTCGAACGCTTCAGTTCGGCGCTGTGGATTGAAGGCCTGCGCGCCGACACTCACGTGCGCACCGACGGCAGCGGCGCCGACGTGCGGATCATCGTGCCCTGACGGCTTCACCGCCGAAACCGCTTCGCCCACTGCTTTCCTGCCGCGCCCTGTCAGTTTCCGGAGAAGGAGAACCGTGTTCGCATCGTTCATCACCCAACTTGCCGCCCGTTCCGAACCCGCACTGCGCTGGTCTGGGCCGGCCGGAGACCTCGAGCTCACAGGCGCCGTCTTCGCCAACTGGATCTACAAGTCCACCGCTCTGTGGGAGGACTACGGGGCCTCGGGACTAGCCGTCATCACCGACGGCCACCTGCACTGGCGGGCGGCCGCCGGCATGCTCGCCGCGGCGGGCCTCGGTCTGCCGGTTTCTGTACTCGAGGCCGATTCGGCCGCTCCCGATGGCGCTCACGTGGCTCTTGTTCCCGCAGGCATGGAGCAGGCGGAAGCGGCTTTCGACGCCGATGAGGTCTTCGTATACGCGACCGAACCGCTGGCACTGAGCACCGATGTCCCTGAGGATTTCCTCGACTTCATCACCGAGGTCCGCTCCCGGCCGGATGTGGTTCCGCTTGCCAGCACCCAGCAGCTGCGGCTGGACGTGAAGGGCCGGACGCTGAGTGTCCCGATTCCCGAAGAGCCGGGACCGGACGCTGTGCTGCCCGCCTTCCCCACTGACGAGGCGGAGCTCACCAGCGCTCTGCGGGCTCTGCTGGGCGGGATTCTCACCTTGGGCTGAAAACCCTGCAAAGCCAATGGGGTCGCGTGATAAGTTCGCACCATGGACAAAGAAGTTTCATCGCCCGCTGAAGCGGTTGCAGACATTTTTGACGGCGCCCGCATTGCCGTAGGCGGCTTTGGGGTCGTCGGAATTCCCGAATACCTCATCCGCGCTCTGCGTGATCAGGGTGCAAAGAATCTCACCTGCGTTTCCAACAACGCGGGAACTGATGGCCGGGGCCTTGGCCTTCTGCTCGAAAGCAAGCAGGTCAGCCGCATGATCGCCTCTTACGTCGGGGAAAACAAAGAGTTCGCCCGCCAGTACCTGTCCGGAGAGCTCACCGTGGAACTGACCCCGCAGGGCACTCTGGCAGAAAAGCTGCGCGCTGCCGGTGCTGGGATTCCGGCGTTCTACACCATTACAGGTGCCGGCACCCAGGTGGCCGAAGGCGGCATGCCGTGGCGCTATGATGCCGATGGCAACGTGGTCGAGTCCTCCCCCGCCAAGGAAGAACGCCAGTTCGACACCTTCGGCGAAGAGCAGACCTACGTGCTGGAAGAATCCCTGCCGTGCGATTTCGCACTGGTCCGCGCGGCCAAGGCCGACCGCCACGGCAACCTCGTGTTCAACAAGTCAGCACAGAACTTCAATCCGCCGGCCGCGCAGGCCGGGCGCATCACGATCGCAGAAGTCGAAGAGCTGGTCGAACCGGGCGAAATCGACCCGGCGGATGTTCACGTGCCCGGTGTGTACGTGCACCGGGTTGTGAAGCTCAGCCCAGAAGAAGCTGCTGACAAGCCCATCGAAAAGCTCACGGTGCAGGAGGACTGACATGGCACTTTCACGCAACCAGATGGCTGCCCGCGCCGCGCAGGAACTCGAAGACGGCAGCTACGTCAACCTCGGCATCGGCATGCCCACCCTCGTCCCGAACTATGTTTCCGACGACGTCCAGCTGGTGCTCCAGTCTGAAAACGGTCTGCTTGGCGTGGGCCCCTACCCCACTCGCGAAACCGTCGATCCGGACCTCATCAACGCCGGCAAGGAAACCGTCACCATGCGCCCGGGTGCAGCGTATTTCGACTCTGCGCAGAGCTTCGGCATGATCCGCGGCGGCAAGAT
The DNA here is from genome assembly GCF_001806835.1 of Brevibacterium sp. HMSC24B04. Lineage (NCBI taxonomy): Bacteria > Bacillati > Actinomycetota > Actinomycetes > Micrococcales > Brevibacteriaceae > Brevibacterium > Brevibacterium sp. HMSC24B04. Next base: position 46,094 of record NZ_KV786102.1, read on the forward strand.
CGATGCGGCCATTCTCGGCGCCATGCAGGTCGATGAGAAGGGCGACATCGCCAACTGGATGATCCCCGGAAAAATGGTCAAGGGCATGGGCGGAGCCATGGACTTGGTGCACGGCGCGAAATCCGTTTTCGTCATCATGGACCACGTGGCCCGCGACGGTTCGCCCAAGCTTCTTGAGAAGTGCGAACTTCCGCTGACCGGCAAGGGTGTTGTGCAGCGCATCATCACCGACCTCGCAGTCATCGACGTCACCCCGGAGGGCTTCAAGCTCATTGAACGCGCACCCGGTGTCACGGTCGAGGAGATCGTCGACAAGACGCAGGCGAAGCTGATCGTCGACGGCGATGTTCCCGAAATGCAGGTTGCCGACGTCTGATCCTGCCGGGCCACCTGTCATACACAGAAACACCCGTCAGCCGTGCTGCTGATGGGTGTTTCTGCGGCTGTTGGGCGTTTGGAGAACAGTGAGAGGGGCGGCCTTCTGGCCGCCCCTCTCAGTGTCTGCGCCTGCTGGCTGAAGCAGCCAGCCGGTGTGTCAGCGTCCCAGGCCGCCGACGAACAGCGCTCCCTGGCCGTTGAACGTGGGAGGGGCTTCGTCAGCGCCGATGAAGTAGGCGTCACCCGGCTTCAGCTGCTGTGTGCCGTGGTCGGTGCTCACCTGGAACTCACCCGAGGTGCACAGGGCGATCGTGGGAGCGTCCTCGCCGGGCTGGAGGTTGTCTGCACAGCTGATGACCTGCATTCCGAAGTCGCGGCATCCGGTGTCGAGCAGGCCACTGTCATCAGGATGCTGGATGTGGGGCTTCTGCACTTCGAAGCGCACCAGGCGCTGCAGTTCAGGAATATCGATGTGCTTACTGGTCAGGCCACCGCGAACGACGTTGTCAGACGAGGCCATGATCTCCACACCCAGACCGCGCAGGTAGGCGTGCGGAATGCCGGCCTTCATGGCAAGAGCCTGGCCCGGGAGCATGCGGACCATATTGAGCATGAGCGCAACGAGAGCGCCCGCGTCGCTCGGGAAGTCGCCGTTGGTCATCCGCAGGATGTGGATCGGATCGATATCGCATCCGATGCGCGAATCGCAGTCTGGTGCGGCCTCAGGGATATCAGCGGCGGCCAGACGGTCGGCAACCGCACCGAAGTTGGGAGTATCCAGCAGGAGGTTCATGGAGTCCTGCAGCGGGTTGTCCCCCGCCAGGACCTCACGCCACGTGAGCAGTGCCGCGTGAGTGCCCGGCACCTCGGCAGCCAGCAGACGATCGACGGTGGCCGCAATGGCGTGCGGTTCCCGGAAGCCGGTGAGTGCATCAAACGGCGACAGTGCGTAGATGAGTTCGGGTTTGTGCCACGCGTCGCGGTAGTTGCGGTGCGGTGCATCGATGGGAATGCCGGCGGCGTTTTCGCGGGCAAAGCCTTCGCGGGCCTGTTCGAGGTCCGGGTGCACCTGAATGGACAGCGCTTTGTCCGCTGCGAGAAGCTTCAGAAGGAAAGGCAGACGCGGGCCGAAGGTTTCAACCGTTTCTTCGCCAAGAACAGCGGCGGGGCTTTCGGCGACAACGTCAGACAGGGTGCGCGGAAGAACTGCAATCCCGTATGCCTGTTCCGATGCGGGGGCGGACCAGACGACCTTCGAGGGCCTGGCTTCGTGAGCACCGAACCACATTTCGGCAATGGGTTCACCAGTGGGAGCCTGTTCGAGAAGGGCGGGAATGGCGGTGGTCGAACCCCAGGCGTAGTTGGCCGGCGAGCCTTGTAGCTTCAACATCGTCTCCTTGCAACCTTAGCGTCCGGCTACCGTAGGAGTCCACTGTGAACGCTGTGGCCGCATAAGGCGACGTCAAGGTGAAGAGAGGGTTACATTCGCCGAAATCACTTGGGAACCGAGCAGATGGAGCTGGCCTTGGGCTTCTTTTCGGCCGCGTGTGCCGGGGCCGGCGCGAACAGCCCCGCTGAAGCCTGCTTGTCCTCTTGTTTGGACTTCTCGATTCCCTCTTGGACCAGCTTCTTGGTCACTGTGAAGTCCGGGTGGGAAGGTGTGACCTGCGGCGGGGTGAGCTCAACCGACAGTATCTTCTGCGATTTCGCCTTCATGCCCAGGTTGATGAAGTCATCGGCCTGCCGCTGCGGAACATCGGTCGAAATGACATCCGGTGCGGCCGCGGCGAGCTTCGTAAAGCGCGTCATGAGAGTCGCCGGGTCCATCTGCCGCAGCATGGCTTCCTGCACGCAGCGCTGGCGGACCATGCGCTCGTAGTCAGAGGAGAATTCGCGGGAACGGCCGTACCACAGGGCTGTGCGACCATCCATTTTGATGTTCTGGCCCGGTTCAATCCATTCCTTCGGCGGATAGTGCTTGCCGGTGGCCGGGTTGATGGGCCTCGAGATGGGCACGCGCACTTCCGAATTCAGCCGAATGCCGCCCATGGCGTCAATGAGCTGTTCGAAGCCCTTGAGGTCGATCATCGCGTAGAACTGGATGTCGAGGCCAGTCACGCCTTCGAGGGCTTCAACCGTGCCCTGCACTCCAGCGGGAACATCGCCCTCGTATTCGTCGGCGTGTTTTTCCGCTTCCTGATAGACGGCGTTGATGAGGCACTCATTGCCGCAGTTGTAGCCCTGCGGGAAGTGCTTGTGCATGGGCGAAGACTTGGAGAACGGCACGTTCTGGGTGTTGCGGGGAACACCGATGACAACCGATTTTCCGGTTTTGGCGTCCATCGACACAACCGTGAGGCTGTCGGGGCGGATGCCCTCGCGGCCCTTGCCCGCGTCAGAGCCGAGCAGAGCCACGTTGTACCGGCCCTCGACCGGCTTCTTGAGCTTGCCGGAAGCGAACAGCTGAGACATGAGCGAACGCTGCGCGTTGACCGTCACGCCGCCCCACGCGGTGCCCAGGCCCACGATGAGGGCGGCAGCCAGACCGACCGCCAAGAACTTCGGCCGGGTCTTCTTGCTGAGGCTGACGACCTTCACGCGCCGCATGGTGTCCAGCAGACACACAACCCAGTTGATGCCGGCAGCAAGCACCACGAGCAGAACGACGATCAACAGAAAGGGATCGGTGCCGACGGTCAACAGGAAGCTGCGTTTGATAAGCGCAATGATGACGGTCGCCAGCGCCAGCACCCACGTGCCGAGTGTGATGCCCAGCGCCGTCCGGGTGAACTTCCGCGGGGCGCCGAGCACACTCTGCACGGAACCCGGCATGAGCGCAGAGCACAGCAGCAGCCACCACCCGCGACGATCCCGGACATACTGCGGGCTTCGCTTGGGGTTGCGGATGGGGTCTGCGTACTGCAGCTGCCTGCGCTGGCTCATGCGGGTGTCGTCTTTCAGCCGAGCAGCTTACGTCCCATGACCAGACGCTGAATCTGGTTGGTGCCTTCGTAGATCTGGGTGATCTTCGCATCGCGCATCATGCGCTCAACCGGGTGGTCGACAACGTAGCCGGCACCGCCGAGCAGCTGTACCGCATCGGTGGTGATCTCCATGGCGACATCGGAAGCGAAGGCCTTGGCGGCTGCGCCGAAGAAGCCGAGGTCGTCGTCATCGCGCTCCGACTTCGCGGCTGCCGCGTAGGTCAGCTGGCGGGCGGCTTCAAGCTTCATGCCCATGTCCGCGACCATAAACTGCACAGCCTGGAAGTCAGACACCGACTTGCCGAACTGCTTGCGGTCCTTGATGTAGTCAATCGCGTAGTCGAGCGCGCCCTGGGCAACACCGACGGCCTGCGCGGCAATCGTCACACGGGTGTGGTCGAGGGTGCGCAGGGCGATCTTGAGGCCTTCGCCTTCATTGCCGATGATGCGGTCGCCGGGGATGCGGCAGTCTTCGAAGAACAGTTCGCGGGTGGGGCTGCCCTTGATGCCGAGCTTGCGCTCTTTTTCGCCGAAGGTGAAGCCCTCGTCGTCTTTTTCCACCACGAATGCGGTGATGTTGCGGCCGCGGGGGCCTTCGGGATCGGTGACGGCCATAACGGTGTAGAAGTCAGAAACACCTGCATTGGTGATCCAGGTCTTGACGCCGTTGAGCACCCAGTCGTCGCCGTCGCGCTTAGCGCGGGTCTTCATGCTGGCGGTATCGGAGCCTGCTTCGCGTTCGGACAGGCCGTAGGAGAATCCGCGGCCCTGCGCCAGCTGCGACAGATACTTCTGCTTGATCTCTTCGCCGCCGCCGAGGATGACCGGCATGGAGCCGAGCTTGTTGACAGCAGGGATGAGGGACGACGACATGCAGCCGCGGGCCACCTCTTCGATCACAATGCAGGTTGCCAGGGCGTCTGCACCCACACCGCCGTATTCTTCGGCCACGTGCGGGGCGAAGAAGTCGGTGGCCACGAGAGCGTCGTGTGCTTCCTGCGGGTAGCGCGCCTCAGCGTCGACTTCGGCTGCGGCGGGGATGATTTTGTCTTCGACGATCGAGCGCACCGCGGCGCGGATCTCTTCGTGCTCTTCGGCCAGCTTGTAGACATCGAACATTGGTTTCCCTTTCAGCTGTGCTCTTCGAGCCGGCGCTTGAGCGCTCGGCCCTTCTCTTCAGCGGCACGCCCCAGTTCGAGGCGGTAGTCGTCAAGGCGACTGCGCAGAGCCGCCGACTCGTCGTCCCGTCCGGCGCCGATGATCCTGGCGGCCAGCAGGCCCGCGTTCTTCGCTCCGCCGATCGACACTGTCGCCACCGGCACACCGGCGGGCATCTGGACGATCGACAGGAGTGAGTCCATGCCGTCGAGGTGCTTCAGCGGCACCGGAACGCCGATCACCGGCAGGGACGTGACCGAGGCGATCATCCCGGGAAGGTGGGCGGCACCTCCGGCACCGGCGATGATGACGGAATACCCCGCCTCGTCAGCACGGGCACCCCATTCGATCATGTCGTGGGGCATGCGGTGGGCGGAAACGACTTCCGCCGTAAACTCGATGCCCAGCTCTTCCAGGACATCCGCGGCGGCGCTCATGGTGGGCCAGTCCGAGTCGGACCCCATGACGATGCCGACTTTCGGCTTGGTGCTCATGTCTGCGTCCTCCCTCAGGGCAGGTCAGGGTGCGGGTTGGTGTCAGTTCCGGCAATGAAGTGCGCCGCGTGGCGGGCGCGTGCCAGAACCGATTCGACGTTGTCACCGCTGATGTTGACGTGTCCGAGCTTACGACCGGGACGTACTCCCTTGCCGTACATGTGGACCTTGACCTGCGGGTCGTGCGCCAAAACGTGCAGATAGGCCCGGTAGAGGTCTTCGCGGTCGGCACCGAGGACATTCGCCATGACCGTCACGAGAGCCTTCGGGGCCGGGTCACCCAGCGGAAGGTCGAGAATGGCCCGCAGGTGCTGCTCGAACTGGCTGGTGATCGAACCGTCCTGCGTCCAGTGGCCCGTGTTGTGGGGCCGCATGGCCAGTTCGTTGACCATGTAGCCGTCAGCGGTTTCGAACATCTCCATGGCCATCACACCGGTCACACCGAGCGATTCGGCGACCGTGAGCACATCAGCGGTGATTGCTTGGGCCTTCGCGGGATCGAGGTCGGGAGCGGGTGCGACGGCCTCAGTGCAGATGCCGCCTTCCTGCAGGGTTGCCACAACCGGCCACACGGCGGTCTGGCCCATGGGCGAACGGCCGACCATGACGGACAGTTCGCGGGTGAAGTCAACGGCCTCTTCGGCCAGCAGCGGGCCCTTGCCAAACCAGTCAGCGGCTTCGTCGGCGCTGTTGATGAGCTTGACCCCGTGGCCGTCATAGCCGCCGCGGGGTGTTTTCACGATGATCGGCCAGCCGATCTCATCGCCGAAGGCCTGCAGGGAATCAGTGTCTGCTACTTCGCGCCACGTGGGGTTGGGCAGGCCGAGTTCATCCATTTTGGCCCGCATCTTGAGTTTGTCCTGCGCGTAGACGAGCGCGTGAGGGCCGGGGTGGACGCTGTGACCGGCCTCAACCAGAGCTTCAAGGTGCTCAGTCGGCACGTGCTCGTGGTCGAAGGTGATGACGTCGACCGTTTCGGCAAACGCGCGCAGCGTGTCGAAGTCCTTGTAGTCCCCGACGGTTACCTGAGAGGAAACCTGCGCGGCAGAAGACCCTTCTGCCTCCGACAGAACATGAAAAGCAACACCGAGCGCTTCGGCCGCAGGCGCCATCATGCGCGCCAGCTGACCGCCGCCGATTACACCAATACGTGGAAAAGACACGCCCTCACTCTAGCGCCCGCCACCTGACCAAGCCCTGAGTGACTCGCGCCCAGTGTCGACCAACCCGCGGTGGGCGCAGCCTGCCTATAGTGGGCGCGTGGGCAAGAAGAGACGCGAACTCGTCAAAATCGGCCGCTTCACAGTGGTCGGGACTGTCGCATTCTTCGTCGACGTCAGCGTTTTCAACCTGCTTATGCTGACTGTCCTGCAGGGCCACCCCGTGTGGTCGAAGACCGTGGCGGTTCTGTGTGCAACAGCTGTTTCATGGATCGGGTCGCGGCGCTGGACCTTTGCCGACCAGGAGTCGCGCTACCGGCCCGCTTTTGAGGGCATCCTGTTCTTTGCCATCAATGCCGCGGGAATGGGCATCGCGCTTCTCACCCTCTGGGCCTCCCACGATGTTCTGGGCTTCACATCGCTGCTGGCCGACAACATATCCGGCAATGTCATCGGCCTGCTGCTGGGCAACATCATGCGGTACTTCGCCTACCGATCCTGGCTGTACCGCGGAAAGTCGCACAGGCGCGAGGTCCTGACAGACACATCGTCAGATTTCGGCAACCCGGCACCCGCCCCAGAATCAGACTCAGCCGTGCAGAACGAGCAGCGGGATGGTGAGCTCGGCTGAGCTCACTCCCCCGTGGTGGCCCAGCAGGCTCAGAGCCGAGGGCGAATCATTGCGCGAATCGACAATGGCGGTTGTTTCGTCACACACCACCACGAGGTCGCCGATGCGAGCGCGGAAGGCATCGGCGACTTCCCCGAACCAGCCTTCGCGAATGGCTTCGTCACGGGTCATGACGCGTCCCCGACCGGCCAGCTGTGTGCGGAGGGCTTCCGCTGTGTCGTCGCGAGCGCCGTCGCGGGTGTAGAGGTGCGCTGCCCGCGGCTCTCCCCCGACAGCTGTCAGTCCCGCAGCGAGCTCGGGGTGTTCGGCCAGGTCAATGCGGTTGTCGTGGGCGACATCGACCATGCCGTGATCGGCGGTGATGATCATCGTCATGTCCGGCCCGAGTGCTGCCGCGAGGCTGCTGAGCATCTGGTCGACCTGTTCGAGCTGTTCGATCCACTGGTCGGAGTTCCAGCCGGCCTGGTGTCCGGTTTTGTCGAGTTTGCCCCAGTAGAAGTAGACGAGCCGGCGGCCGGGAGCGCGCATTTCTTCGTGTGCGTGGCGCACCCGCTGCTCCCAGGAGTCAGAGCCCCGGAAGCGACCCCCGCGCAGGGTTGCCGCGTTGAGTCCGCCGCGGCTGAACTTCGGCTCGCCCAGCTGCACGACGTCAAGACCTGAAGATGTCAGCCGCTCGAACAGCGTGGTGTCGGGCACCCACCGGCTGGGGTCGACTTCGCTCGAACCCGTCAGCTGGTTGAACACCTCGCCGCTTTCGGGGTCGAGGAGTTTGTAGCCCATGATTCCGTGCCCACCGGGCAGCATTCCCGTACCGAGCGAGGACAGCGAGTTCGCGGTGGTCGACGGAAAGCCCGCGCTGCCGGCCCGCAGGTGCTGGCCGACTGAACGCAGAAACGGCGTGTAGGCCTTCCGGGCGCGCAGCAGCTCAAGCCCCATACCGTCGATGAGCACGACAACCACAACGCGAGCTTCGGCCGCACTGCCGCTGAGAATCCGCTCGGTGCGCAGTCGCTGATCGGCTGACAGCACACTCTGGGCATCGAGTGCGGCGGCCGCTGCCGGAACGATGTCCGACAGCAGCGGGCTGTTCGCGTAGTCCGGCGGCTGAAACTGGTGTGTCACGCTGGGCTTTCTGACGTTGCGTACGGGATTTCTCTGACGAGGCGGAGGCCCGGTTCCGCACTGCCGTGCGGCCTAGGCGGGATGTTGGGTTTATCGACGCTGGGTGCGTGCGGCGTGGATGACCCGGCGCAGTGTGTTCGCGAAGCTGACGGTCGCATCGACGGCCTGCTGGCCTTCGGCCTGGGCGGATACGCGCAGGGCGACGTCTTCGCTGAACGTGCCGCCGCTGAAGCCGTGGTCGACGTCGCAGTCGGGGTTGCCGCAGTTTTCGGGGAACACTTCCAGGCGGCTGCGCGCACCCCACGACATGACGAGCTGCACTTCGACCGGGCCCACGCCGGGACGGTAGTGAGCGGGGTCAGCGTAGGTGGCGAAGATCGCCGGGGCCGCGAGCTTGTCGAGTTCCACTTCTTCTGTGCTGCACAGGGCGCGCGGTTCGCTCCACCCCGGTTCGGGGTGTGGCTCGTCGTCAACGCGCGCAAGCAGCAGTCGGGTGGGGGTGAGCACGAAGACGCTCACCAGCCGGTGGATGGTGTCGAGGTCCATGTGCGTGTCGGTGTAGACCAGGTGGTCGAGCACGGGTTCGTCCAGCAGGGCTTCCGCTATTGCAGTCGCTGCGATCTGCGGGTAGTAGCCGGCGTCCTGGATGTCGGCGATGAGTCGCTGTGGGAGGTCCATTGCACCATTGTCTACTGCCGCCCGCGCGTAGGGCTAGGCGGGAGCCTCCGCGGCGCATAAGCTGGGTGGTATGAGCGCCTATCCACAGTCTTGGGAAGCCGACGTTGTCCTCCGCGATGGTGCGACGGCGCGTCTGCGCCCCATTCTTCAAAGTGATGCCGACGGTGTGCAGGCTATGCACTCGAAGCAGTCCGCCGAATCCATCTACATGCGGTTCTTCGCCCCGATCAAGCAGATCCCGGAAAAGGACCTCGAGCGGTTCGTCAACGTCGACTACCGCGACCGCGTTGCCTTTGTCATGACGATCCGCGACGAAATCATCGGAATAGGCCGCTACGACCGGCTGGATGAGAACTCTGCCGAGGTGGCGTTCAATATTGCGGACGCTCACCAGGGCCGCGGCATCGGCTCAATTCTTCTTGAGCACCTGGCTGCGGCTGCCCGCGAAATGGGCATTGACCGTTTTGTGGCCGAGGTTCTGCCGCAGAACCGTCCCATGCTGCAGGTCTTCGCCGCCGCCGGCTACGAGGTCACCCGCGAATTCGATGACGGCGTTGTGGCTGTTGCTTTCGACATCGACCCCACGGAGAAGTCCCGGCAGGTGCTGGCATCGCGTGAGCATCGCGCTGAGGCCCTGTCGGTGCGCGGCATTCTGCACCCGGAGTCGGTTGTGGTGTTCGGGGCGTCGCGCAGCCGTGCTTCGATCGGCAATCTTCTGCTGCGCAATCTGACCGCCGGAGGTTTCCGGGGTCGGCTCAACATCGTCCATCCGGAGGCCACCGAGGTTGCGGGCCTGCCCACCGTGTCGAGCTTGGATGAGATCGAGGGCGACATCGACGTCGCCGTCATCGCGGTGCCGGCTGCCGCTGTGCCCCAGGTTGTCCGCGACTGCGCGGAACGAGGCGTCAAGGGCGTCGTCGTGATTTCGTCTGGTTTTGCGGAGACTTCCGAAGAGGGCGCGCGACTGCAGGAGCAGGTGCTCACCACCGCCCGCACGTGGGGCATGCGCCTGATCGGCCCGAACTCCTTCGGTGTTCTCAACTCGGACCCCGAAGTTGACCTCAACGCTTCACTGTCGCCGTTCCTTCCCGATCCCGGCCACGTGGGAGTGTTCAGCCAGTCGGGCGCCCTGGGCACGGCAATGCTGGCGGCCGCCCGCGAGCGCGGCATCGGCATTTCGACTTTTGTGTCCGCCGGAAACCGCGCCGACCTGTCGGGCAACGACATGATGCAGTACTGGGAAGAAGATCCCGCCACAAACGTCGTGTGCCTGTACCTCGAATCGATCGGCAATCCGCGGAAGTTTTCGCGCATTGCCCGCCGGGTCACGCGCAATAAGCCCGTCATTGTCATCAAGTCCGACCTCACCGGCGGTGAGCTCCCGCCGGGCCACGCGGTGCGCGTGTCCTCCCTGTCAGCCAGCGCAATGGATCAGGTTCTTGCGCAGGCCGGTGTTATCCGCGCCCGTTCGGTCAGTCAGATGTATGACATTGCGCAGGTGTTCGACACTCAGCCGCTGCCCGGCGGCAAGCGCGTGGGCATCGTCGGCAACTCCGCGGCCCTGTCGACGCTTGTCGAACAGTGTGTGCGTGCGGAAGGGCTGAAGCTCGGCACCGCTCCGGTGTCCATGCACCCGGAGGCCACGGTCGATGACTTCGAAGCTCAGCTGCGGCAGGTGTACGCCAACCCGCACGTGCATTCGGTCGTCGTCATCATCACGCCCTCCCCCAGTGTTTCGTCATCCCAGATGGCGCAGGCCATTGCGGATGCAGCAGCCCAGTCGGGCAAGACCACGGTCGCGTGCTTCCTCGGTGTGTACGGCAAGGACGAAATGCTCACGTCCTACACCCGGTCTGCCGACGGCGAGCGCACGAAGCACGTCGTCCCGTCCTACGGCGGCCCCGAAGCTGCCGTGTGGGCGCTTGCACGGGCAACCGAGTACGCGGTGTACAAGAAGTCCGATCACGGCCACTACCCGATCTTCACGGACCTGAAGGTTCGCGAAGCCCGCCGGATCATCGAAAGCAGCCTGGCGGAAGCCGATTCGCCCAGGGTGACCATGACTGATGAGGCCGCGCACGCTCTTCTGGGCGCCTACGGCATCGACGTGCTGCCCTATATCTCCACGTCCACTGTCGAAGATGCCAAGGAGGCCGCCGCGAAGATCGGCTATCCGGTAGCGCTGAAGGCTGTCCACAGGAAGCTGCGTCACCGCTTTGAGTTCGGCGGGGTGCGCCTTGCCATTCAGAACGAGGCGGAGCTCGTGGGCGACTGGAACGGCATCGCCGAAGTCATCGCGCAGTCGCTCGATGACGATGATGACCGCCGCATCGACGTGCAGGCGATGGCACCGGCGGGTGTCGGGTGCGTCATCCGCGCCGGTGAGGACCCGCTGCTGGGACCCATGGTGTCGTTCTCCCTTGCCGGTGACTCCACCGAGCTCCTGGACGATGTTGCCCACCGGGTCGCTCCCCTGACCGACCTCGATGCCCGCAACATGGTCCGCACTCCGGGAGCCTCACCTCGTCTGTTCGGGTACAAGGGCCTGCCGGTGGCCAATGTCGAACCGGCCGAGGAGATCCTGCTGCGTCTGGCCGCGCTGGTTGACGAGTTCCCCGTCATCCGCAGCATCGAAATCCGCCCGATCATGATCACCACCGACAAGAGCTACCTCCTGTCGGCCCGCATTCAGCTGGCGGCTGATGCGGACCGCATGGATACTCTGCGCCGCAGGATGTGAGCCGCCGACTGACTGACGCTTAAGCGCGCTCAGCCGACGCGGCGACCGTGAAATCAGCGGTTTCTGCCCTGCTGAGCGCTACACTGACCTCCTGATGGCACAGCCGCTGCACAAGGAGGAAGCCGCGTGACCGACGGTCAGATCGTCGATATCGATGTCACCCAGGAAATGGAGACGTCGTTCCTCGAATACGCGTACTCGGTCATCTACTCCCGCGCGCTGCCGGATGCTCGCGACGGCCTCAAACCCGTCCAGCGCCGCATTCTCTACCAAATGTCGGAAATGGGGCTGCGCCCCGACCGCCCCTACGTCAAGTCCTCGCGCATTGTCGGCGATGTCATGGGCAAGCTGCACCCGCACTCCGACATCGCCATCTACGACGCGCTGGTGCGCATGGCTCAGTCCTTCGTCATGCGCGTCCCGCTTGTCGACGGCCACGGCAACTTCGGTTCGCTTGACGACGGCCCCGCGGCTCCCCGCTACACGGAGGCCAGGCTGGACCAGGCGGCCATGCATATGCTGCGCAACCTGGACGAAGACACCGTCAACACTGTGCCAAACTACGACGGTTCGCTCACTCAACCCGAAGCTCTGCCCAGTGCACTGCCGAACCTGCTGGTCAACGGCGCGTCCGGCATCGCGGTCGGCATGGCCACCAACATGGCCCCGCACAATCCCGGCGAAGTCATCGCCGCGGCCCGCCACCTGATCTTCAACCCCGACGCATCCCTGGATGAGCTCATGCGCTTCGTCCCGGGCCCAGACCTGCCGACCGGCGGTCGAATCATCGGCCTGTCCGGCGTGCGGGATGCCTACGAAACCGGCCGCGGCACCTTCCGCACCCGCGCAACCGTGAAGTTTGAGAACATCACGCCGCGCCGCCGCGGCATCACCGTAACCGAACTTCCCTACCTCGTCGGCCCCGAAAAGGTCATCGAGAAGATCAAAGACAACGTCCAGGCCAAAAAGCTGCAGGGCATCAGCTCGGTTGATGACTACTCTGACCGCAAGCACGGCCTGCGCCTGGTCATCGGCATCAAGTCCGGCTTCAACCCGGAAGCTGTTCTCGAAGAGCTGTACCGCGTGACCCCGATGGAAGACTCCTTCGGCATCAACAACGTCTGCCTGGTGGACGGCCGTCCCCGCACCCTGGGACTGAAGGCCCTGCTCGAGGTGTTCATTGCCCACCGGATCGACGTCATCCGCCGCCGCAGCGAATTCCGCCTGCAGAAAGCACTCGACCGTCTGCACCTGGTGGAGGGTCTGCTCATTGCGATTCTCGACATCGACGAGGTCGTCCAGCTGATCCGCTCCTCTGACGATGCCGCACAGGCGCGCACCCGGCTGATGGACGTCTTCGACCTCTCCGAGATCCAGGCGACCTACATCCTTGACCTGCAGCTGCGCCGCCTGACGAAGTTCTCCCGCATTGAGCTTGAAGCTGAGCGCGACGAACTGCAGGCCACGATTGAAGACCTGCGCGACATCCTCGGCGATGAACACCGTCTGAAGACCCTCGTGTCCGATGAGCTCGAAGAGACAGCGGAGGCTCTCGACACCAGCCGCCGCACGGTGCTCGTTGAGGGCAGCCTCAAGGAGATCAAGGCCGCCGGCCGCAAGAAGGGCAAGAACCTGCAGGTGGCCGACGAACCCTGCTGGGTGCTCATGTCCACCACCGGGAAGATCGCCCGGACGGCAACCGCCGGCGAACTCTCAGCCACCGGCCGCAGGGCTGCCAACGACGCTCTCATCGCGCAGATCCCCTCGAGCACCCGCGGTTCCCTGGGCGCTCTGACGAACAAGGGGCGGGTGCACAAGATCGACATCATCAACCTGCCGTCCCTGCCGGACCAGGCCACCCGCCCCGTGCTGTCGGGCGGGGTGAAGATCACCGACTTCATCGAACTCGAACGCGGCGAACAGGTCATCACCCTTATCGACCCCACTGCCGAGGTGGTGCTCGGCACCCGCTTGGGCGTGGTCAAACGCGTTGCCGCAGGTGAAATCCCCAATAACCGCGACGTGTGGGACATCATTTCCCTCAAGGGCAAAGACACCGTGGTGGGGGCTGGCCAGCTGCCCAACCTCGATGAGGGTGCGGCTGTGTTCATCACCCAGGCGGGCAATCTGCTCACCTTCACCCTCGACGGTGTTCGCGCACAGGGGCCCGGTGCCGGCGGTGTTGCCGGCATTCGCCTGCCGAAGGACATCGAGGTCATCAGCTTCAGCGTTGTCGATCCGACCGTGGAAAACCGGGTTGTGACGATTGCCAAGGGCGTGAACTTCAACGGCGAGGAAACCGAATCCGTCAAGGTTTCTCTGCTGTCGGATTTCCCCGCCAAGGGACGTGCCACCGCGGGTATGCGCAGCCACCGCTTCCTCAAGGACGAAACCGAGCTCGTAACAGCCTTTGCCGGACCCAACCCGCAGGCGGCCGCCAAGACCGGCGGTGCGCGCGCACTGCCGGACGAACTGTCGCGTCGCGACGGTTCGGGTGCTCCCGTTGAGGGTCGAATCGATGCGATCGGCACCCTGCCGCGCACCGGCATTGCCGCAGATCCAGAGGCAGCAGGCGGCACCTCGGCAGAGGGAACCGCACCCGCCGGTGGTGGAGCAGCCGCGAAGAGCGGAGCTAAAAGCACAGCCAAGGGCTCTGCAGGCGCACCTGATTTCAGCGACGACGATCGCTACGCGCAGATCGGCCGGGACAAGGATGACGACAGCGGCGTCATCGTGTCCCACGACGACGAACAGCTGTTCTGACACGCGCTGCTCTGACAGGGCACGCTCAGCCGACAGTCAGAGCTCGATCTCAGGGTTCGACGTCGACGACCATGCGCGGTGCCTGACCGCGGTGCATGTCGACGATCGTAATATCTCCCAGTCCCTGCAGGCTGACGGTGCGGCGGTTGGAGAACTCATAGGCCTCCGTCTGCGCAATGACGGACGAGGTTTCCCAGTCGGTGGTGACCGTGCCGGGTTCGCCGATTGAAGTCAGGCGGGCTGCCAGGTTGACGGTCGAACCGAAGATGTCGCCCAGGCGGGACAGGACCTTGCCCCACGAAAAGCCCACGCGGGCTTTCGGCAGGTCAGGATCTTCGGTGATGCGCTCCATGAGCCGCACTGAGATCTCGGCACCCGAACGCGGAGTTTCGGCGGCGAAGAACACTTCGTCGCCGACGGTTTTGATGACGCGGCCGCCGCCGGCGGTCACGATGTTGTAGCACAGGGCTTGGAAGCGCTTGACCAGGCTGGCAAGCTGCCTGGGCTCCATCTGCTGCGACAGTCGGGTAAAGGACACGAGGTCGACAAAGCCGATTCCGCGGGCAAGCGGCATGGCTGAATCATAGAAACCGGGCTGGCCGGCGTTCTTGCCGCCGGGACCGGCGTCGTCGCCCAGATTGACGTTGAGTCGGCCGAACACGTTGGCCATGTTGTGCTTCCAGGCGTACAGCATGACCTTTTCCAGCGACGGCAGGATCTGCTCAAACAGGCTCAGTGCAACCGCACGCGCCTGACGCTCATCCAGCTGGCGTGATTCAGCTAAGTATTCGACAACCGTCTCCATCTGCCACACCACCAGACGGTCGGTGGTCTGGCCGATGGCGCGAGCGAGCGCCACCGCGGTCTCTTCGTCCACCATGTTGCGCGCCACAAGATCAGCCATTTCGGCCAGTGCATTGACATCGCGAATCGTGAAGGCGGGTGTGCCCTCTTCTGCAATTGGCAGGCCGAGCGCTCGCCAGAACTTCTTGGCAGACACAGTGGAAACACCTGCCAGCTGGGCTACTTCGCGTCTGGTCAGGACTCGCTTGCCGCCCAGCAGCTGTTCTTCCAGCAGCGACGCCGCCGCGCGCAGGCGCTGTATGCGCTGCTCGATGAGCTCCGGGTTGTCCAAAAGGTCCGGTACCGCTTCTGTCGGCGGGTTGGGGTCGTCCGCCAGTCCTTGCGAAAACTCCAGGCGGTCGCGCAGTTCAGAGAGGCTGGAGTCATCGGAAGACCGCGCGTTGGCGCGTGCGCGCTCTTCCTGGAAGCTCGAACTGAACTCTTCAGAGGTTTCGGCAATCCGCTGGATTTCGGTTGTTGCCGTAGCGTCGCGGTTCCACGGTGCGTCCGGCCGTGAGAAAACGGTGTGCTCGTTGATCTGCGGCAGAGCTCGAGTGCGCGGATCAGGTTCGGTCACAGCAGCCTCGCGTGTATGACATCCCCGGCGGTGACGGTCTGCAGGCCCTCAGCGGTTTCAATGACGAGTCCGCCGTGTGCATCAAGCCCCACTGCCCGCGCGGTGAGTGGTTCTTGGCCGGGCAGTTCAACCCGAACGTCGCGGCCAATGGTGGCCATGGAGTCAGCCATGTCGGCACAGAATTCTGCTGTTCCAACCGCCGGACGGCTGAACGCCGAGGCCAGGGCCTCGCGCAGTCGGCTGACAACAGCGGCCAGGAGCGCTTCGCGGCTGAACTCGAAGCCCTCAACGAGCAGCGACGTGGCGGTCTCAACCGGAAGGTCGTCCTGTGCGAGGTGCACATTGATGCCGGTGCCGATGACGACTGTCTTTTCGCCGTCAGCTCCGATGACAATCCGAGTGAGGATGCCGACGAGCTTGCGGTCGCGGATGAGGACGTCGTTGGGCCACTTGAGTTCGGCCGGAACCTCCTCGGCGCGCAGAGCGTCAACAACAGCGCGGCCCGTGATGAGCGGAATCCAGCCGAGGTCGTCCGCGGCGACTGTCGACGGCACTGGAACGGCAATGGAAAAGGTCAGGCACGTGTTCGGAGGTGTCGTCCACGTGCGCGCCAGGCGCCCGCGGCCGGCCTGCTGATGATCCGTGCCGATAATGCTGAAGGGTGCCGCGCTTCCGCTTTCTACGGCTGCAACGAGGTCGTCGTTGGTCGAGCCGGTTTTCTCCGTCCACTCGATGTCCGGCTGAGGCAACCGGCTTTCCAGGCTCCAGGCTTCGCTGAAGCGGCTGAGGTCGAAAGGAGAAACGCGATCATGCACTACATCACTGTAGGCTGTTTTATCGACCGGACACAACACCGGCCCACCGTGTGAGAATCACCGCTAGTCTAGTGGCATGAGTCCTTCTACCGCACCGCAGACGACAGCGCAGCGGTTGGCCGCTTTCATTGAGCGCCGCCGTAACGCGCACACTCCCGATCCCCAGGCTGCTGAACGCCAGCACAACCGCGGCAAGCAGACGGCCCGCGAACGCATTGCGGAACTCCTCGACCCCGGCTCTTTCCAGGAGATCGACGAGTTCGTCCGCCACCACAGCCACCAGTTCGGCATGGAGAAGAAGCGTCCCGACGGCGACGGCGTGGTCTGCGGTCTGGGCACAATCGACGGCCGCACTGTTGCGGTCTTCGCCCACGACTTCACTGTGCTCGGCGGGTCGCTTGCCGAAGCCAACGGCCGCAAGATCGTCAAGGTGCAGAAACTCGCACTGAAGATCGGCTGCCCCATCATCGGCATCAACGACTCCGGCGGTGCCCGCATCCAGGAGGGTGTCGGATCGATCGCCCTGTTCGCCGAAATCTTCCACTGGAACGTCAAGTCCTCCGGTGTGATCCCGCAGATCAGCCTCATCATGGGCCCCTCGGCAGGCGGTGCCGTCTACTCCCCCGCTCTGACCGACTTCACGATCATGGTCGACGGCACCTCGCACATGTACATCACCGGCCCTGACGTCATCAAGACCGTCACGGGTGAAAACGTCGGCCACGAAGAACTGGGCGGCGGGTACACCCACAACTCGGTGTCCGGCAACGCGCAGTACCTGGCGCAGGACGAAGAAGACGCACTGAACTATGTGCGCGACCTCCTGTCCTTCCTGCCGTCGAACAATATGGATCCCGTTCCGACGGTGCCGGCTCCTGCGGACCTCGAACTGACGGAAGCCGACAACGCGCTCAACACGCTCGTGCCGGACTCCGCATCGCAGCCCTACGACATCCTCGATGTCGTCACGACCGTGCTCGACGACGGCGAGTTCCTCGAAACCAGCGAACTCTTCGCCCCGAACGTCGTCACCGGCTTCGGCCGCGTGGAGGGCGAAACGGTCGGCATCATTGCCAACCAGCCCATGCAGATGGCCGGCACGCTCGACATTGACGCATCAGAAAAGGCGGCCCGCTTTGTGCGCTTCCTCGACGCGTTCAACATTCCGATTCTGACCTTCGTCGACGTTCCCGGCTTCCTGCCCGGCACCGACCAGGAGTACAACGGCATCATCCGCCGCGGCGCAAAGCTCATCTACGCCTACGGTGAAGCGACCGTGCCGTGCCTGACGCTCATCACCCGCAAGGCCTACGGCGGCGCTTACTGCGTCATGGGCTCCAAGCAGCTCGGCGCTGACCTCAACCTGGCCTGGCCGTCGGCACAGATTGCCGTCATGGGCGCGCAGGGTGCTGCGAACATCGTGTATCGCCGCACGCTGAAAGAAGCGGAAGCCGCTGGCGAAGACGTCGAAGCCAAACGAACCGAACTCGTCCAGGAATACGAAGACGCTCTGCTCAACCCCTACCTGGCTGCGGAAGAGGGCTACATCGACGCGGTCATCGCACCGTCTGAAACCCGCGAACGGATTGTCCGAGGCCTGCGCGCCCTGCGCAACAAGCACGTGCAGGCACCCGCCCGCAAACACGGAAACATCCCGCTGTGAGAGAAAAGCCGAAGACCGGAACCCCGAAGGAGCAGCGCCTGGCACGCTCGGCGGCATTCGCCGCCGTCATGGCGCTGCGCCACTCCTCCGGTGCGAACGAAAGCACCAGCCAGCCGGGCACCGGCTACAGCAGCCCGGTTCGCCGCATGCGCGAACCGGGTGCTGGCTCATGGGCTCGGCGTCAGCGCTCCTGAGCGACTGAACGCCTGCTGGCCCAGTAGACCACCAATCCGGCCAGCACGATGAACACCGAAACGCCGAACATGCCCCGCTGACCCACCACGGGCTCCAAAGAGCCCAGGACCACCGGGCCGATTGCCGTTCCCGCATCCAGCATGATGAAGAACGTCGACATGACAACCCCGTAGCGAGCAGGCGGAGCGTCAGCTGCACACGCCGCCTGCACTGCCGGAAGGAGCGAACCGAAACCGGCTCCCACGAGTACACCCGCAACGATGATCGCCGGTGCACCGTGCGCAAACGTGAGAACAGCCAGCGCCACCGCGTAGATGACGATGACGGGGTAGATCACCCAGCCGTCCCCGTACTTGTCCTGCAGGCGCCCCACAAAGGAGCGGCAGATGAGCATAGCGGCAGCGAGCGCAACAAAGAACCAGCCCGCCGCCTCGGGAGCTCCAACAGCCTCCGCATAGGAGCCCAAGAAGGCCATGATGACCGAATACACGAGGCCGGCGGCAAACATGACAGCAGCGGACTTCAGGGTGTTGAGCTCGAGGAAAGAACTGGGTGTCAGCCGCCATTTATCGGCCCGCTGTTCAGGGCTCGGCGGGTTTTCCGGCAGGGTCAACAGCAGCGACAGGAGCGACGCAGCAACGGAGATCGTCGCGCAGATGTAGAACAGCGGCTGGTAGCCGTGTGACGCGGACACCGTCACCGCGAGGAACGGGCCGCTGGCCATTGCCAAAGAGGTGGCCATACCGAAATAGCCCGTTCCCTCCGCCCTGCGATGCGGTGGGATGACAGTCTGCACGGCAGCAGACGTTGCCGTGTTGTTGACCCCGAACGCAAAGCCGTGCAGGAAGCGCACCGCAATGAACAGGTCCAGCGTGCCGGTCGGAATGTACAGCAGAGACAGCACGACGTGAGCAATCGAGGACAGAAGAATTGCCCGCTTGCGGCCTATGAAGTCCAAGTATTTGCCAGAGGGCACACGCGCCGCCAGGGCGCCCAGAACAAAAGAGCTCGAGGCGAAGCCGGCTGCCGCCTGTCCCGCACCAAACGAGATCACGGCGTATGCCGCCATGGAGGTCAGCAGCATGTAGAAAGGCAATGAGCCCATAAGACTGATGCTGAAAACGAGGATGAAGTTCTTGTTCCACAGTCTGTCCGGGGTCACTGCCGCATGCGCCTCCTTGAAGCCATTGAGAAAGTCGGCGCACAAACGCTGTTCGCCGACTGAGCAATGGTAGATCATGCCTTTTCCGCCCTTTACAGTGGGACCATGACTGAACTATCGCGAATCCCTTCGGCAGTCGATGAAGTCGCCGAAGACTACGCCCGCTCCCTTGTTGACCTGTTCCCCACCCTGTCTGTCACCGCTGGCCTTGACGGAGACCGCACGCGCCTGGATTCCCAGAGCCGCGAAGCCGCAGACCAGCTCGATGAGCTCAACGCCCGCACGCTGCGCGAACTCGACAAAGCAGAACAGGAAGCGCAGAACCTCGACGAGGTCGATGCCGTCACGCTCGATGCCATGCGGGAGCGCCTGGGCTGTGAGCGCGAACTGCACGCCGCCGGCCTGACGTCCGGCGAACTCAACGTCATTGCATCCGCACCGCAGGATGTGCAGATGCTCTTCGACCTCGTGCCCACTGACACGGAAGACGACTGGAAGGACAACGCCGTCCGACTGTCGCAGGTGCCCAGGGCACTCACCGAGTACCGACACGCACTGAGCCAGGCCGCCCACGACGGCCGCCCGCCGGCTCTGCGGCAGGTCAAGCGTGTCATCGAACAGTGCCGCGACCATGCAAAGTCCGACGGTAGCTTCGACCGCTTCGCCCAGCAGGCGGCCGACACCGCCTCGGAAGCTCTATCGGCAGAAGTCCGCACAGCCGCTGACGGCGCGCGAGAAGCCTACGATTCGCTCGCTGACTTCCTCGGCGACATCATCGCTCCCCTGGCCACCGAAACCGACGCCTGCGGTCGCGACGACTACGCTCTGTTCTCTCGCCAGTTCCTGGGAGCCGAGGTCGACCTCGACGAAACCTACGCCTGGGGCCTGGAACAGCTGACCGCGATCGACGCCGAACAGCGCCGCGTGGCAAACGAGCTCTACCCCGGTTCCACCGTCGCTGAGTGCTTCGACAAGCTCAATGCCGATCCGCAGCGCCAGGTGCACGGCCTGGACGCTCTGCGCGTCTGGATGCAAGACAAGGCCGACCGGGCCATTGAGGAACTTGCGGGCGTGCACTTCGACATTCCCGAACCGGTCAAGACGATCGAATGCATGGTCCTGCCCGACGGCACAGGCGGCATCTACTACACCGGCCCGACCGACGACTTTTCACGCCCGGGCCGCATGTGGTGGTCGGTGCCGGCCGGTGTTGAAACATTCAACACGTGGCAGGAGCTTACGACCGTCTACCACGAGGGCGTTCCCGGCCATCACCTGCAGGTGGGCGGGGCGACCCACATGGCCGACAGCCTCAACACGTGGCGCCGTCAGCTGTGCTGGGTGTCCGGTCACGGCGAAGGATGGGCCCTCTACTCCGAGGCGCTCATGGCCGAGCTCGGTTTCCTGGACGATTTGGGCGACTACATGGGCATGCTCGACTCCCAGCGGCTGAGGGCAGCCCGTGTGTGCCTCGACATCGGCGTGCACCTTGGTCTGCCTGCTCCCGAATCAATCGGCGGCGGCACGTGGGATGCGGACAAGGCCTGGACGTTCCTCACCGACAACGTGGCCATGGAGCGCAGCTTCCTCGCGTTCGAACTCGACCGCTACCTGGGCTGGCCGGGCCAGGCGCCGTCCTACAAGATCGGCCAGCGTCTGTGGGAGCAGACGCGCGACGCCGCGAAGGCCAGCGACCCGAATTTCAGGCTCAAGGACTTCCACACCAAGGCCCTGGCAATCGGCTCGGTGGGTCTCGACACGCTCAAGCGCGCACTCACCTGATCGGCACTGGCACTGGAGCCGTGCGGCTCCGGTGCCGCAAGGCCGCACACGAGGGGCCTCCGGCTCGCCTCACAGACTGCGCCTGAGGTTTTCGGCAAGGGCAAGTGCAGTGGCCGTGTGTTCCTCACCCGCTCCCCTGCGCGGCTGTGCCGCTTCCAACAGAGCGAACAGGCGGAACGGGAGCTGTGCCTCGTCAGCTTTCCAGATTTCGGGTGCGCCCTCCGGTGGGCCTGTCAGATCACACAGCTGACGAACAGCGGCCGCGACCAGCTGCCGGCGGCTCAGCTGCTGTCCATCGGGCACCTGAGACCATGCGTCGACCGTGAGCGAAACCAGCCGGACACGAAGACGGCGGACCTCGCTTTCGAGGTCCGCCGCTTTCTGTCGGTGCTGTTCACTCGCCTGATCGGCAGCGAACACGTCACTCATGTCAGTCCTGACGGAAGTAGGACAGCAGGCGCAAGATTTCGACGTACAGCCAGATGAGCGACACCATGAGGGAAAACGCCATGGTCCAGGAGTAGCGCTCCGGGATCTTGTTGTCGACGCCGGCTTCGATTGCCTGGAAGTCGGTGATCAGGGTCAGCGATGCCAGCACAACGGCGACAACGCCGATGATGATGCCCAGCGGGAACGTCATGCCGAACAGTTCAATCTGCACGTTGCGCGCACCACCGTTGCCGGTGAACATGACGTAGAAGAAGTTGATGAGCGAGAACACCGCGTAGCCGCCAACAGCCAGCATGAGGAACTTCATGCCCTTGGCGCCGAAGCGAACGATCTTGAACTTGAAGAGAGCAAACATCACAGCGAAGACGCTGAGCGTTGCCAGCACCGCCTGAATGACAATGCCGTCGTAGGCGGTTTCGAAGATCTTCGAAATACCGCCGAGGAAAACGCCCTCAACGGCGGCGTAGGCCAGGATGAGGAACGGGACGGGTTCGCGCTTGAACGCGTTGATCAGGCCCAGAACCAGGCCGATGAGCACAGCTGGCAGCGCCAGAGCGGGCATCACCCAGCCGACGATTGCGCCAACGAGAAGAACACCGAAGCAGGCCAGCGACTTCATGAAGACGTCGTTGTACTGCATGGGGCGTTCGGCGGCCGGAGCCTGCGGCTGGGCCGGCTGGCCGGGGCCGGCGTTGCGGTTCTCTGCCGACGGGGCCATGTACATGGAGTTGAGGTGATCGGCCGAAGGGGTCTGGCGGTCTTTCACGCCTTCGTTCAGGGCCCTGTTCATCAGCGGGTTTGCCATGAGACTCTTTCTGGTCGCTTCCGTTGCACGGGATTTTACAGTCTGTGATGTTTCAACAGCAAAATGCCGCCGCAGAATTCCCCTGCGGGAGGATTCTGCGGCGGCACTCAGGAAAGCATCACTTGAGGGTGCGCTTGACGATCTGTGCGATCTGCTCACCGGCACGCGGTCCGTGGGCAATGCCCCACATGCCGTGGCCTGCAGCGACGAAGCTGCGCGGCGAGAGGGCTTCGATCTTCGGCGGGCCGGTGGGGCTGACCGGGCGAGGACCAACCCAGTGGTCGGTGGTGTTCTCCAGGTCGATGCCCTTCATGTACTTGCTGGCCACGCGCTTCATAGATTCGATGCGCTCGGGACGCAGCGGAGCATCCGGGTCGAGGAACTCCATGGTGCCGCCCACGCGCACACCACCACGGTACGGGGTGAACACAACGCGCGTGGTGGGCAGGTAGACCGGGGTGGTGGGCAGGTACTCGGGGTCGACCTGAGCGGTGAACGAGTATCCGCGGCCAGCTGCCATGCCGATGGTGGCGGACTTGCCGTGCAGCTTACGCAGCAGTTCGTCCGACCACGCGCCGGCGGCGATGACAACGCCGTCGAAGCTGTAGCTGCGACCCTGAGCATCAACCAGGCCGACACCGTCAGCACCGACGTGGCCGGTGACGATCTCGGCGTCGGTCACGATCTTCACGCCCAGCTTCTCAGCTGCATCGGCGATCGACTGCACGTATGCCGGTGGGTCGATGTACGCCTGGTCCTTCACGATTGCACCGTGGGTGACAAGGTCCGTGAAGTACGGCTTTTCGCGCGGGTCGAAGGTCTCAACAACAGAGGGCACACCTGCGTCGCGGTTGATGCCGGTCTCTTCGATGAAGTGGTGGAGTTCTGCTTCCGAGCCCAGACCGACGGTGAAGTCGGAGTGGTTGAACTTGCCTTCGACGCCGAAGTCCTTGAGACGTTCGAACGATGCGATGGAGTCCTTGAGGTCCGGTGCGAGTTCATCGACTGCGCGCTTGAACTTCTTTTCGGTCATCTGCAGGGCGAAGGTCGTGAGGAACTTCCACAGCTTCGGGTTGAAGGGCTGCGGCAGAGCCAGCGGGGCATCCTTGTTGGTGACGGCGTCAAAGCCGTTCTTCCATTCGCCCGGTGCCGACAGCGGGAAGGTCATCGACGGGCAGATGAAGCCGGCGTTGCCCCAGCTTGCACCGGCGGCAACACCCTTGCGGTCGAGTACGGTGACGTCGTATCCGGCGTCAGCCAGGTTGAGTGCACTTGCCAGGCCGACCATTCCGGCTCCGACTACTGCAATATGCGTCATAGTCTCCTCCTTGACTATAGGAACGCGAGGGGACGCTCTCCCCTGTGAATTCTAGTGCGTCAGCGACCCAGTCGCTGCGCGACGAGCTTCGCAATGATTTCGCCGGCCCGCGGACCAAGCGTGATGCCCCACATACCGTGACCGGATGCGACGAAAGTGCGCTGCGAAACGGCTTCAACACGCTCGCTGCCATCGGGGCTGACCGGACGCGGACCCATCCAGTGGTCCGTGGTGTTCTCCAGGTCGATGCCGCGGACCAGCGGGCGCAGGGCCTTCTTGATCGAGTCGATGCGCGCGGGGTTCATGGGTGCATCTGCCGGCAGGAACTCCATGGTTCCCCCCACGCGGACTTTGCCGCGGTAGGGCGTGATGACAACGCTGACCGAGGGGAAGCGGACCGGTTCGGTCGGCAGGAATTCGGGGTCGACCGAGGCGGTGAACGAGTAGCCGCGACCTGCGGCCATGCCGATGCGGGCCTTTTTGCCGTGGAGCGTTTCAAGCAGGTCGTCTGACCACACGCCGGCGGCGACGACGACCGCGTCACCGCAATAGGAGCGGCCCTTGCGATCGACGAGCCCAACCCCGTTGTCACCTTCATGCCCGGACACGACGTCGGCGTCTTCGATGATGTTCACACCGGCCGTACGGCAGGCTTCAGCGAGAGCCTCCATGTAGGCCGGCGGGTCGATGTAGGCCTGGTCGCGCACCTGAGCGGCGTGCGTGATCTTGTCGGAGAAGAACGGCAGAACCTCCGGCGATACAACGTCGACGTTGCCTTCCAGGCCCACCGAATTGCTTTCGGCCATGCCGGCCTTCAGGCCCTCAAGACCGTCGGCGGATTCAAAGCCCATCGTGAAGGTGGCCCGCGTCAGCGACGCCTTGACGCCGAGCTCTTCCATCCGGCCGAAAGCCGCGAAAGCGTCCTTAAGAGCGGGAGCTTCGGCACGCACGGAGGCGGCGTAGCGCTTCTTCGTCATCTGGGATGCGAACTTCGCCAGGAACAGCGCCAGGCGCGGCGAGAACGGCTGCGGCATGGACAGCGGGGCGTCCTTGTTGAGCATCATGTCGAAGCCGTTGACCCACGCGCCGGGAGCGGCGAGCGGCTTCGTCATCGGGGGAACAACGAATCCCGCGTTGCCCCAGCTGGATCCGGCGGCAACACCGGTGCGCTCCAGGACGGTCACCTCGTGGCCGTCTGCGGCCAGGTGGAGTGCGCTGGAGAGCCCGACGAATCCGGCTCCGACTACGATGACGTGCATTGGAGATCTCTCCTCAGAGTGTTCTGTGTGTGTTGTGGCAGGTCAGCTGTCGGCTTCGCCGGCAATAAAGGCTTCTACGGCCGCGTGTGCGGCTTCGTCGTTCTGCTGGAGCGGCGGGGACTTCATAAAGTACGAGGATGCTGAGATCAGCGCACCGCCGATGCCGCGGTCCAGGCCGATCTTGGCTGCGCGCACGGCGTCGATGATGACACCGGCGGAGTTCGGCGAGTCCCACACTTCGAGCTTGTATTCCAGGGACACCGGGGCGTCGCCGAAGTTGCGGCCCTCCAGGCGCACAAAAGCCCACTTGCGGTCATCCAACCAGCCCACGTAGTCGGAGGGGCCGATGTGCACGTCACGGTCGGACAGTTCTGCCGAGGTGTTCGAGGTGACCGCCTGGGTCTTCGAGATCTTCTTGGACTCCAGGCGCTCACGTTCGAGCATGTTTTTGAAGTCCATGTTGCCGCCGACGTTGAGCTGGTAGGTGCGGTCGAGGATCACGCCGCGCTCTTCGAACAGGCGGGCCATGACGCGGTGGGTGATGGTCGCACCGATCTGGCTCTTGATGTCGTCGCCGACGATCGGCACGCCGGCTTCCTTGAACTTGTCGTCCCATTCCTTAGTGCCTGCGATGAACACCGGCAGGGCGTTGACGAACGCGACCTTCGCATCGATTGCGGCCTGCGCGTAGTATTCGACGGCCTTCTGCGAGCCAACCGGCAGGTAGCACACCAGAACGTCGACCTTCGCGTCGCGCAGAGCCTGCGCAACGTCAACCGGTTCGGCCTCGGATTCGGTGATGGTTTCGCGATAGTACTTGCCGAGGCCGTCAAGCGTTGGGCCGCGCTGCACTTCCACCCCGGTGTGCGGGATGTCAGTGATTTTGATGGTGTGGTTCTCGCTGGAGTAGGCGGCTTCGGAAATGTCCTTGCCGACCTTGTCAGCGTCGACGTCGAACGCTGCGACGAATTCGATGTCGCTGATGTGGTAGTCGCCGAACTGCACGTGCATGAGTCCCGGAACCTTCGATTCGGGATCTGCGTCCTTGTAGTATTCAACGCCCTCGATGAGTGACGTTGCGCAGTTTCCCAGGCCCGCGATGGCGACGCGGATCGACGTGTTTCCCACTTGTCCTAGCTCCTTATTGCAGACATGACTGCGGGCAGGGTCCTTAGCAGCGACGCAGTCAGGACCAGAGTCTGCCCGGCTTTTTATTCTAAACCCCCGCCGCGAGGTGCTCGCAGTCGGTCAGGTGACCACCAGCGGCTCAAGTGTGATGCCGGGGTTTTCCCGCTCCACACCGCCCAGGCGCCACCGGTCGGAGAAGAGAGCCAACAGTGTGCCGTCGGAGCGTTCGAGCACTTCGACGCTGCGCTCTTTCGCCAGTTTGGGGATGTCGTCCTTCACTGTGCGGCGGGCCAGCGTGTAGGGCAGGGACTCCAGGCGGCACGGTGAGTTGAATTCGTTGACCATGCGGTCTTCGACCACTTCGAACTGAATCGGGCCGACGGCTCCGAGCACGGGGGCCTGATCGCCGCGCAGGTCGGAGCGCAGCACCTGGATGACGCCCTCGTGGTCCAGCTGGTCGATGCCGCGGCGGAACTGCTTGTACTTCGACGGGTCTTTCGCGCGGATGACCATGAAGTGTTCGGGGCTGAACGACGGAATCGGTGGGAACTGCACGGGCTCGTCGACGTAGAGGCTGTCGCCGACGCGCAGGGCTGAGGCGTTGACCAAGCCGACGACGTCTCCGGGGTAGGCGGTCTCAACGGAGTCGCGGTCACGGCCGAAGACGTGCTGAGCGTGTTTGGTGGCAAACGGCTTTTTCGTTTCGGCGTGGGTGACGACCATGCCGCGTTCGAAAACTCCGGAGCACACGCGGATGTAGGCCAAAAGGTCGCGGTGGTTGCGGTCCATTCCGGCCTGCACTTTGAACACGAAGCCGGAGAAAGGCGCATCGACGGGTCGAGGTTCGCCGTCGCGGTCCAGGCGAGGTTCTGCCGCCGGAGCGCGGTCGATGAGCGTGTCGAGGATTTTGGCCACACCGAAGTTGAGGACGGCTGAGGCGAACATCACCGGGGTGTGCTTGCCGGCCCGGAATTCGTCGTAGTCGAAGTTCTGCTCTTCCAGTTCCAGAAGCTCGGATTCTTCGACGGCGGTGGTCCACACGTCGCCTTCGACTTCTTCGGCCCGTGCGGGGTCCATGGTTTCAGCGCCGGCGATGGTGGCGCCGCCGTCGGTGCGGGTGAACTTGGTGTACTCCCCCGTTTCACGGTCAAGCACGCCGCGGAAGTCACCGGAGTCACCCACGGGCCACGTCAGCGGTGTGGGCAGCATGCCGGTCTTCTGCTGGATTTCGTCCATGAGCTCCAGCGATTCCAGACCGGGGCGGTCCCACTTGTTGATGACCGTCATGATCGGGATGTTGCGGTGGGAGCAGACTTCGAACAGCTTCATGGTCTGCTCTTCCATGCCCTTGGCCGCGTCGACGAGCATGATGGCGCAGTCGACGGACGACAGCACGCGGTAGGTGTCTTCTGAGAAGTCGGCGTGACCGGGGGTGTCGATGAGGTTGACCACGCAGTCGCGGTATTCGAACTGCAGAGCGGCTGAGGAAATCGAAATGCCGCGGTCCTGCTCCATCTGCATCCAGTCGGACACGGTGGCGCGACGGCCGGCCTTGCCGTGGGTTGCGCCGGCCTGGCCGATGGCGCGCGCGTGCAGGGCGAGCGCTTCGGTCAGGGTTGATTTACCGGCGTCGGGGTGGGCGATGACGGCGAATGTGCGCCGTCTGGCGGCTTCGTCACGAATGGTCTGCGGGGTGGGAGTCACCCGGCCAGTCTAGGACAGCCTGCTGAGCTCTCAGGCGGAAGGTGGGCGGCACCTCGTACTTGGTTCCGTAGGATGGTTCCGTGGCCAAGAGGAACAGAACCAGCAGACAGCGCACCGAGGGCGCCGAATATTCGGTGGTGGCCCGCCCGGTCAGTCGCGACCGGCGGGTGCTGTGGGTGTTCATCGCCTCGGCCATTGTGTCTTTGGCGCTGTGCTTACTGGGCATCGCGATGTCGCTCATGGCCGCGCACTTCATGCAGCCCATGCAGCAGCTGAGCGTGCCGAACAGCCAGCTGTTGGGCATGTGGTTTTTGGCTTCCGCCGGCTGGCTGATGACGGCGGCCACGATCATCGTCTACTGGGTCGCACTGACCCGCAAGACGGCCAAGAAGCGCATCCGCTGGGCGCTTGCAGCGGTCTGCACCGCAGCTCTCTTCCCGGCGTCCTGGATCTTGTTCTACATCTGATTCACGAGGCGCCGCTTCCCTCCCACTGCCCCTTGCGGGGCCACGGTTCTCACCTGGGAGGCCCTACAGTTTTGCGAGCGCTTTGGTGATGCGCTGTTCGGACACGGTGTGTGCCGTGCCGACGTGGGGTGCCCACAGTGATACGCGCAGCTCTTCGACGTCCCAGAGGACTTTTTGCCATTCGGCGGGCAGGACGGCGCTGAATCGCTCAGCGTCGTCCCGGGCCGCACTGCCGAGCACCCGGCCGAGCTTGTCGTCGATTTGGGTGCGCACCTGTTGGATACGGTCCATGAACTGGCGGTCGCGGCTGGCCTGTGTGCCGAGTTTGTCCAGACGGTTCGCTGCAGCCTCGAGGTATGCCGGCATGCGCAGCACGTAGTCGGGTGCGACTTGTGTCAGGAAGCCCGGCTGCAGGAGGGCCGCCAGGTGGGCCTGTTCGTCGGTTATCGAGGCGAGCACTGTCAGTGAGCGGGTGTTCTTGATGGTCCGTTCGATATCCGCCGCGAGTGTGTAGGTGCGGGTCAGCGCCTGGTAGACCCTGTCGAGTTCACCGGTGATGCGGCTGGCCACTTCGCGCTGAAGCGCTTTGTATTCCTCTTCTGTCCGCGGGTGGTCGCCGCCGCCGGGCAGTCCGTGGTCGTCAGTGCGGTTCAGGCACTGTGCGGTGCGCACGATCCTGCCGACCGCGGTGAAGACGGCGTCTTCCAGCGGGTCGGAGTCCTTGGTGCGGCGGGCCCCGAGCACAAGCTTTGCTGTGTTGTTCAGGGCGTCTTGGCAGTAGCGGGCGGCTTCTTTCTGTCCGAAGCTCAGCAGCCGTGTGACTCCCAGGATTGTTGCCTGGTGGGCCCAGGTTTCGTCTGCTGAGTAGCGCAGGGTCACGGAGGTTCCCTCGTCGACGAGTGCTGGGAAGAATCGGCGGCCGTCCGCCTCGATTGGCTGCGGGAAGGCGCCGAAGTCCCATCCCCGGATCCCCTGACGAGGTGCCGGTACCGCGGTCTGCGTCTTCACCTTAGTCGTGCGGGCAGGGGCGGTGGGTGCGGGTGCGGGCTGTCTGTCAGCTGCCGCGTCAAGGTTTTTGGCGCGCTGCTGAAGTTCTGCGAGGTTCTCTCCGCTGGCGAGTGTTTTTCTGCCGCGCCGGATGACGAAGCTCATCCGAAGGTGGCTTGGCAGCCGCACAAGCTCGAAGTCATCGGGTGTGACGGTGATGGGCACGCGGTCCATGAGTCCGCCTCCACCGGCCCGACCCGTGAGTTCTGCTGCCAGCACTTCGAGGGCGTGGCCGGCAGGCCGGTTCAGCAGTCGGCTGTCGTCTTCCGACCCCGTCACGACCGCAAGGATTTCAGCTGCGACGTCGGGAGCCGGGACGAAGTAGGTTCTTTTCGCCTTCGGCAGGGATCGGACGAGTGCGGTGATGTATTCCAGGCGCAGTCCCGGCACCTGCCACGAAAAGTCGTCGGCGTCGACGCTTCGCAGCTGTTCGGGGCTGAGGAAAACGGTCACGCCGTCGCGGCGGGATCCGGGTTCATAGGCGTAGCTGAGGCGCACGCTGCTGCCGTCGGCCAGTTGAACCTGCAGCGGGTAGTCGTCCGCAGCGCTTTCGAGGTCGGTTCCGTCAGCGGCCAGCAGGCTGTTGGGGTCGATGTTGAGGAAGTCGGGCTCTTCCGCCCTCTTGCGTTTCCACCAGCCGTTGAAGTGCCCGGCGGACACGATGTTCTCCGGCAGGCGTTCGTCGTAGAACTCGAACAGCACGTCGTCTTCGGCTAACAGTCGGCGGTCGCGCAGGCGGCTGGCGAGCGCCTCGGCCTTTTCCAGCGCCTGGGCGTTGTGGGTGGCGAAGGCGTGTTTTTCGTTCCAGTCGCCTTCGATGAGCGCGTGGCGGATGAAGAGGTCGCGGGCTGCCTCACGGTCGATCTTGCCGTAGTTGATGCGGGCGTCTGAGATCAGCGGGACGCCGTTGAGGCTCATCCTGTCGTAGGCCAGGGCGGCTGCTGAACGGGACGACCAGTGGGGTTCTGAGTAGCTGTGGGTGATGAGCTCGCCGGCTGCCCGGACCACCCATTCGGGTTCGATTGCCGCAACGGTGCGCGCCCACAGGCGGGAGGTTTCAACGAGTTCGGCTGCCATGACGAAGTCGGGGTTGGCACCGAAGACGCCTGATCCGGGGAAGATTCTGAACTTGGTGCCGCGAGCACCGATGTAGTCCTTGCCTTCGACGGTGCGCGCACCGATTGTGTCGAGCATGCCAGTCAGCAGGCTTTCGTGCACGGCCTGTTCCGTGGCCGTGTAGGGTCCGCGCTTGTTCGTGCGGCGCCCCTTCTGCCTGCCGCGGCTCTCATCTGCCTGCACCGCCTCAGACGGTCGGGTTCCGAGTTCGCTTCCGGGCCTGTCGATGTGCTTGCCGATGTTGCCGAGCATCTGGCGGATCTGCTGGACGAGGTCCTGCCATTCGCGCACCCGCACAAAGTGGATGAACTCGGACTTGCACAGCTTTTTGAACTTCGAGGTTGAGAGCTCATCCGATCTGCGCTGCACGTAGTTCCACAGGCGCAGAACGGACAGGAAGTCAGACGACGGATGGTGGAAGCGCTTGTGCTTCTCATCGGCTTCCTGCCGCTGCTCCGTGGGGCGTTCACGGGGGTCCTGACCGGACAGGAAGGCGACGATGACGGCGGTTTCCGGGCCTACCCCCGCCTCGATGCCGGCCAGCACCATGCGCGCCAGCCTGGGATCCAGCGGCAGAGTCGCCAGTGTCCGGCCCAGCTTGGTCAGTGTCAGGGTGCCACCTGATTCGCGCAGCGCACCGAGTTCGACGAGTGCGTTCTTGCCGTTCTTAACCGCCCGGGGTTCCGGTGGGGTGAGGAACGGGAAGTCGAGGATGTCCTTTTCTGTGCGCACAAAGCCCAGCTGCGCCATCATGAGCAGCACGCTGGCGAGGTTTGTGCGCAGGATCTCCGGGTCGGTGTATTCGGGCCGGGCGTCGAATTCGCCTTCCGAGTACAGCCGGATGGCAATGCCGTTGCTGGTGCGGCCGGACCGGCCGGAGCGCTGCCGGGCAGACGCCTGAGAGATCGGCTCGATCGGCAGGCGCTGCACTTTTGTGCGCGTGGAGTAGCGCGAGATGCGCGCCGTGCCGCCGTCGATGACGTATTTGATGCCCGGAACGGTCAGTGAGGTTTCGGCGACATTGGTCGCCAGAACAATCCGCGGGGTGGAGTGGGGTGCGAAGACGCGCTGCTGCTCCCCTGCTGACAGTCGACCGTAGAGGGGGACGATTTCCCAGTTGCGCCGCTTGGTGCGCATGTGGCCTTCGAGCTCTGCCTGCGCGTCGCGGATTTCTGCCTCACCGGATAGGAACACGAGGATATCGCCGGGGGCTTCGCGGTCGAGTTCGTCAACGGCGCGCAGCAGGCCGGACATGAGCGCATCAGCATCCGGTACGTGCGGGACAGCCGCACGCGGCTCGGGCTGCTCTTCTTCGAGGAGTCCGTCAGGGTCTTCTGCGAAGTCTTCGTCAACTGGCCGATACCGGATCTCCACCGGGTAGGTGCGCCCGGATACCGACACGATCGGCGCATCTCCGAAGTGCTCGGCAAAGGACTCCGGGTCGATGGTCGCCGAGGTGATGATCACCTTGAGGTCGGGCCGTTTCGGCAGGAGCCGGGCCAGATAGCCCAGCAGGAAGTCAATGTTGAGGCTGCGTTCGTGGGCTTCGTCGATGATGATCGCGTCATAGGCCTCCAGCCGCTTGTCGTGCTGCAGTTCGGCCAGGAGGATGCCGTCGGTCATGACCTTCACGCGGGTGGCATCAACAACGTCCGAGGTGAAGCGCACCTGATAGCCGACTCCCTCACCGAGTTCCGTGAGGGTCTCTTCTGCCAGACGGGCCGCCACCGAACGGGCGGCAATGCGCCGCGGCTGGGTGTGCCCGATCAGCCCGTTGATGCCGTAGCCCAATTCCAGCAGGATCTTCGGCAGCTGAGTGGTTTTGCCCGAACCGGTTTCGCCGGCCACAACGACAACCTGGTTGTCTTTGATCGCCTGCGCGATGTCATCACGGCGACTGCTGACGGGAAGTTCGTCGGGATATTCGATGTGGAGGTCGGTCCGCAGGCGCGCTTGGCGCAGCCGCTGCAGGCGTTCGGCCTGCTGTGGAGAATTGCCGCGGGGACGGCGCCGCTTCCCGCGGCGGCGCGAAGACCGGCGGGATGAGGGCTGTGAAGACGAAGCGTCAGACATATCCCCACAACAGTAGCCGGATCCCACCGCAAGATGAGACCGCGGGCGCGTCAGCGCTCCCCCCCGACTTCCAAGAGCCGCCCTCCCGGCACCTCGTCAGTCAGTCCGGCACCTCGCCCACCCGTCCGTGTTTCGGGACATCTGGGCGCACAAGATGAGACAGGCGTAGAGTGGCGACTGATCGAAGAAAGGACATTCTGTGCTCGGCGCTCTCGAAGGCTTTGCCGTCATCGGCTTCATCATCTTCGTGGGCTTCCTCTTAGGGCGCAGCGGAGTTCTCGGCTCACAGGGCCAGAGGGTTCTGGCGTCCACCGTCTTCTACGTGTCGACCCCGGCGCTGCTGTACGACCTCATTGCAGAAGCCCCGCTCGAGCGGATCTTCTCCCCCGCCATCTTCGCCACAGCAGGTTCGGCATCACTCGTGGGCATCGCGTTGTTCACCTTCTCTTATTTCAAACACCGGTCCTTGGGCAGGGCGGTGATGAGCGGCTGGGCGGTGTCCTACGTCAACATCGGCAACTTGGGCATTCCGATCGCGATCTACGTTCTGAAGTCCAGTTCGTACGTACCGCCGATCATGCTGTTCCAACTGGTGATCCTCGCGCCGCTGGGCATGGTGATTCTCGACATTCACCAGGCCAAGCGCGCCGGTACTCTCGCCCACTGGTGGACCCCGCTGCTGCAGGTGATCCGCAACCCGATCCTCATCGGTGCGGCCGTCGGACTGTTCTTCGCCATCACCGGTCTGCGGCTTCCTCAGATCATCCACGATCCCGTCTCAATGATCGGTGCGACCTCCGTGCCGCTCACTCTGCTGGCGTTCGGCATATCCCTCAAAGACGGTTGGGCGGTGCCGGCCCGCGGAACACGTACGGATCTGACCCTCATCACGGTGGTCAAACTCGCGGTCCAGCCGCTTATTGCGTGGGTGATCGGCGGTCCGCTGCTCGGATTCACCGGCATTGACCTCATGGCGATCGTCGTCACCTCGGCCCTGCCGACAGCGCAGAATGTCTACGTGTACTCCATGCGCTACCGCATGGCAGAAACGCTGGTGCGCGATGCCGTTTTCGTCACAACGATCCTCTCCTTCCCCACGATTGTGCTGCTTTCAGCCCTTCTGTCCTGAGTTCGCCGGCCCGCAGTCGGCGCTGATTGCGCGTGTCATCCGAGCGCTTGCCGCCCACAATTGGCACCATGGTTCTGTGGCTGAAAAATCGAACACTCCAGAAACCTCCGACGACCTCGTGGCCAAGCGGATGAAAACCGCTGAGCACGCGCAGGACGACGCTGCCGCACGCAGCGCCGGTCAGCGCGGCGCCAAGGCGGCCGGTCGGTCCTCCGAACTCGACGACACCGCGCAGTTTGAGGCGTACCCGTCGGTGCGCCGGCAGGAGTCGCGTGTGCGCAGGCCCGCCGCGCTGTCGGAAGAAGAGTGGCGCTACCTGGGCGACCGGGGTGCCGGTCGTGCAGCTCAGACCGAACAGCCGCCGGTCGAACTGCTCAGCCAGACGCGCCTGTACCGCAGGTTCACGTTCCTCGATGTTCTGGCAACCGCGTGGGTCATCCTCGCTGTTCCGTTCATCACGCTCGCAGTCGCTGTCCGCACGGTAGCCTCCGGACTGTTCCTGAAGTTCGAGTACTTCCACCGTCCCGGCTTCCCCGTCGACGAATTCGGCTTCAACGCTTCGGACCGTCTGCACTTTGCGTCCTACACCGTCGACTACCTGTACAACGCCGATTCCAAGCGGTACCTGGCCGATGTTGTCGCCGGCAACGGCGTTGCCGTGTTCAACGACGCCGAAATCGCCCACATGGCCGACGTCAAGGGCCTCATTCAGATCCTCATGCTGGTGGCGATTATCGGACTCATCGGCGCAGTGCTCGCTGGCCTCTACCTCAGCCGCGCACACGGTCCGGGCCTGCGCATCGGCATCCGCTTCGGAGCGATCCTCACACTCGTGTCGATCCTCGTTCTGGGTGTCCTCGCACTGGTCAGCTGGGACACGTTCTTCCGCGGTTTCCACAGCCTGTTCTTCTCGGCCGGCACGTGGGAGTTCTACCTTGACGATTCGCTCATCCGCCTGTTCCCGCAGACGTTCTGGATGGACGCGGGAATCACCGCGGGCCTCGTCATCCTGCTGGGTTCCGGCCTGCTTATCGGCCTGTCATTCATCGGCCACGGCCGCCGCAAGAAGGCCCGCGCTGCAGTGAAGGCACTGCGCGAACGCCAGGACGACTACAACCGCCAGAGCGAAGCTCAGCACAAGGCGCACACTGCGGCAAAGACCGGAGCCAAGGCTGACAGCAAAGCACACGCTCAGACCACCGCGAAGGCTGACGAGCAGACGCAGGCCGCCGCACCGGTTTCGGCAGCTTCAGCCAGCGCACGCGGTGCCGAAACACGCAGTGCCGAAACGCCGATTGAAGACCAGCCGACCGAAGCCTACTCCCCCGACGACATCGCCTCGGCCGGCAAAGACGCACACACTGCACGGAAGAAGGGCAGCCTTCGCAAGAAGGACGCCGACTACTCCCTGGGCCGCAAGCGCGTCGGAAAGGATGACGATCAGCCGAAGCACTGATCCTCAGACGACCACATAACGAGGCGGGGCTGGAGATTTCTCCAGCCCCG
>NZ_KV786102.1:81260-82827 GCF_001806835.1 Brevibacterium sp. HMSC24B04
CGGGGCTGGAGATTTCTCCAGCCCCGCCTCGTGTGTTCTGCGGTCAGGCGTCAGTCGCCGACGGCTTCGATGCCGCGCATCACGATGTTGGCATCCGGTTCGTAGACGACGCTGGTGTCCTTGTCGTCGTACTCGACCGTGTTGAGGAAGTAGCGCATGGCGTTGAGCCGGGCTCGCTTCTTGTCGTTGGACTTCACCGAGATCCACGGGGCGTGATCGGTGTCGGTGCGCAGGAACGTCTGCTCTTTCGCTTCCGTGTAGTCGTCCCAGCGGCCCAGCGATTCGAGGTCCATGGGCGACAGTTTCCACTGGCGCACGGGGTCGATCTGACGGATGGCAAAGCGGGTGCGCTGCTCGGCTTCCGTCACGGAGAACCAGAACTTGGTCAGGTGGATGCCGGCCTCAACGAGCATGCGCTCGAATTCTGGGGCCTGGCGCATGAAGACCTCGTACTGGTCGTCAGTGCAGAAGCCCATGACGCGCTCAACATTGGCGCGGTTGTACCAGGAGCGGTCGAACATGACGATCTCACCGCGCGTGGGCAGGTGCTGCACGTAGCGCTGGAAGTACCACTGGCCCGACTCTTCTTCCGTCGGCTTGGCCAGCGCCACAGTGCGAGCTGAGCGCGGGTTGAGGTGCTCCGTGAAGCGCTTAATGGTTCCGCCCTTGCCGGCAGCGTCACGGCCCTCGAACACGATGACGTTGCGCAGGCCGTTGTCTTCGGCGAAGTACTGGTACTTCAGAAGTTCGATCTGCAGCTTGTACTTCTCGATTTCGTAGGCTTCCCGGTCCATGAGGGTGTCGTACGGGTAGCCTTCGCGCCAGGTTTCGACAGCTTTGCCGTCGGGGCTGATGAGGTGCGGGTCAGGAGTGTGCCCGTCTACAACCGTGTAGCCCTCCGTGCGGAGTTTGTCGATGTATTCGCGCAGGTTTTCTTTTGGGTGGGGGTGCATACAGGCTCCTTAACTCGCTTCTCTTTCCACTTTACGCACCGAGATTGACACGAGGTGAACTGGCGCACAGGTTGCTGCCGTTGAAGGTTCGGCGGATGGGCGCGTATGGGCGGCAGGGGTCAGGGAGCTGCAGATTCTTGCTCTGGGCACCCGGCACTGATTCCGCCTTCCGCGGCGCAGTCCTGCTAAGCTCGAGGGGCTGTTCGAGCACGTTTTCGGCCAGCATCTGCACCACTCCCCCTATAGCCCAATCGGCAGAGGCAGTCGACTTAAAATCGATTCAGTGTGGGTTCGAATCCCACTGGGGGGACTTTTTCTGCCCAAACAGCGCATACGCGCCCACCCAATAGCCGGATTCTGCGGTTTAGCAACAGCTTCCACGCCGACATTTTCCGGCTAACGGGAGTCTTTTTACGGCTAATGGGTGGAATCCGGCTAACGGGAGTCTTTTTACGGCTAAAGGATGGAATCCGGCTAACGGGTGTTTTTGCTGCCAACCGGAGCCCCGCCGCCCAGCCACCACCCCACACCCTTTAGCCGGATTCTGCGCCTTAGCAACAGCTTCTACGGCGACATTTTTCGGCTAACGGGAGTCTTTTTACGGCTAAAGGATG
>NZ_KV786102.1:82847-107431 GCF_001806835.1 Brevibacterium sp. HMSC24B04
CGGGGCCACCGGATATCGGTGGCCCCGCCTCGTGAGTGATCGGGCAGGCTGGCAGTCAGCCCTTCAGATCAGCGCGTCACTTCTTCGGTGCGGGCTTTGAGTTGGCTGCTTCGACGAAGTTCTTACGCGGCACATCGAGGTCCTTGACCGGGGTGAGGTCGCGGCCCAGAACCAGGTTGAGGCCCCAGTTGACGAACACGCGGACCTTGCGGTCGACGGTCGGGATGGCGTAGCCGTGGTAGGCACGGTGCATAGCCCAGGCAATGGGACCGCGCAGTTCGGTCTTGCCCATCTGCGAAACACCCTTCCACAGGCCCATGCCGGCAACAACGCCGAGCGACTTGTGGTAGTACTGCTTGAATTCGGTTTCGCCGCGCAGCGAAGCCAGCAGGTTTGCGGCCAGAACCGGAGCCTGGCGGACGGCATGCTGAGCGTTCGGCACGCAGAAGCCGCCGGGGCCGTCACCGGTGAGGTCCGGAACAGCGGCGTTGTCACCGGCAGCCCATGCGCCTTCGACGACACCGTTTTCATCTTCGACGCGCAGGTCGGCACGAACCGTCACGCGGCCGCGGTCGTCCAGCGGAAGGTCGGAGTCGACAAGGACCGGGTTGGCCTTGACACCGGCGTTCCACACGATGGTGTCAGCGGTGAACTGTTCGCCGTTGGAGAGCTTGCAGACCTTGTCGGTGCAGTCTTCCAGGAAGGTTTCGAGGTAGACGTCGATGCCGCGGCTGCGCAGGTGGTCGACAACCCAGCGGGCCTGAGCTTCGCCGACTTCCGGCATGACGCGCGGCATAGCTTCAACAAGCACGAAGCGCACGTCGGCGTCGGTGAGGGTTTCGCGTTCGCGAACACCCGCACGGACCATGTCTTCGAGTTCTGCGAGAGCTTCGATGCCTGCGAAGCCACCGCCGACGAACACGAAGGTCAGAGCCTTGCGGCGCTCTTCGTCGTCTTCCATGAGAGCGGCTTCGTCAAGGCGGTTGAGCACGTGGTCGCGCAGTGCGACTGCTTCTTCGATCCGCTTGAGTCCGATGGCTTCGTCAGCCAGACCCGGAATCGGCAGGGCACGAGCGACGGCACCTGCGGCCAACACGATGTAGTCGTAGTCGAGTTCGAACGCTTCGTCACCTTCGGGTTCGATGGTGACGAACTTTTCAGCGTGGTTGATGTTGCGAACCGAGCCGATGACGACCTCTGCGCCCTTGAGGTTGCGGCGCAGCGGAACAATGGCGTGGCGCGCTTCAATTGAACCGCCGGCAACTTCCGGCAGGAACGGCGCGT
The DNA here is from genome assembly GCF_001806835.1 of Brevibacterium sp. HMSC24B04. Taxonomy (NCBI): domain Bacteria; kingdom Bacillati; phylum Actinomycetota; class Actinomycetes; order Micrococcales; family Brevibacteriaceae; genus Brevibacterium; species Brevibacterium sp. HMSC24B04. Next base: position 84,132 of record NZ_KV786102.1, read on the forward strand.
ACGTCATGTACGGGTTCGGGTCGACGACGGTGACGGTTGCTTCTCCGCGACCGAGGTTCTTCAGGAGGTTCTGGGCTGTGACGAGACCCAGGTAGCCACCGCCGACGATGAGGATACGAGGACGTAGTTTGCTGTTGCGAATCAAAGCCATACCCCCAGTCTAGACCCAAACGTCTTAGTGATTGCGACCACGGTTGCGCAACCGCCTGCCCACGCCGATTCCGGCGGTCACAGCGGCGCCGGCAAGCAGGATGGTGAACACCGCGGGACCGCTGCGAGCACCTCGGGCTTCAGCTTCTGTCAGGGTGCCGGCGGCATGGGTTTCCGGGCCCGAGGTGGAGCCCGCCTCTTCCTGCTGCTCAGGTTTGACTTCGGCTCGCCTGTGCATGTGAATCCAGTCGGTGAGCGCTTTTTCTGCCGACGGGGCTTTGTCGATGTTGGCTTTGAGCGCTTCGACGGGGCGGATGCGGCCGTAGCCGACGGTCATGTCAAAGTCATCGCCGTTTGTCACACCGTCGTGGTCTTTTACGGCCGCAGCGGTTGAGCGCAGCGCTTCGGCGGTCTGGTCGGCCGTGTAATCGGGGTGGGCAGAGCGGATGAGCGCTGCGGTTCCGGCGACGATCGGTGCGGCGAAGGAACACCCTTCGGCGGTTCCGTAGCTACCGCCGGTCAGTGGGACGGGAATGCCCTGAGAGGGTGCCATGAGGTCAACGTCAACACCGGGTGCTGAGGACTGTTCGTCGACTTTTCCATCGCGGCCGACACCGCCGACTCCGATGACGCCGGGCACGGTTGCCGGTGACCACACGCGTTCAGCACCCTGCGAGGCGTTGCCGACGCACGCAATGACGAGCACGTCCTTTTTGTAGGCGTGCATAAACGCTTTGTCCCATGATTCTGGCCAGGCGGGATCAGCCCAGCCCAGGGACATGTTGATGACCTTCGCGCCGTTGTCAGCAGCCCAGATGACCGCGTCGGCCGCCTGGTCGCGGCTGTCGGATTCGTCAGGGGTGTCAGAGCCCAACCATATCGAGGCCGACATGATGCGCGAATCCGGCGCGATTCCCACCGGTCCGACGCCCTTTCCGGTGCCGGCGATGACACCGGCGACAGCGGTGCCGTGGTGGATGGTCTCCTGGGGCCCGACGGGTGTCGTGCCGTCCTTCTTCGCCCCGGAGAAGTCTTTTGCATCGACCACGCGACCCTTGAGGTTTTCGTGGCTGTCGTCAGTTCCGGAGTCGATGACGGCGACTTTGACGCCCTTGCCGGTCGAGGTTTTCCACGCCTCTTCCAAGCCGAGGTCGTCAGCGAACCACTGGCCGGGTCCGGGTTCGATGGCAGAGGCCGGCTGCGCTGTTCCGGCACTGAGCACCACGGCGGCAACAGCTGCCGTGGCCACAGCGCGCTTCATACGCGACATGGCCCGCATTCTCAGGCCGTTCGCTGTGCCAAGTCGATGGCGATGCCGTCGAGGATGTCTGCTTCCGAGGTGATCAGCGGAATGCTGTGGCCGACCGCCTGTTCGATCCGGTGGACCAGACGGCGATAGACAATCGCACCGCCGACGATCACGTCGACGCGTCCCGGGTGCATGTAGGGCAGCTGCGCACGGTCGGCCGAGGTGGCAGAAAGCAGGTCCTGTACCGCCCGGTCTGCTTGTTCGCGACTGAGCTGAGCCCCGTGGATGACGTCCGGCTGGTATGCCTCGAGGCCGAGTGCGGCCGCTGTGATCGTGGTGATGGTGCCTGCAACTCCCACGAGGGCGCGCGCGGATGCAATGTCAACGTGCTTGGCGGCCTCGTTGAACGCGGCGTCGACGTCGGCTTCGATCGCAGCGATGTTTTCGGCGCCTACGGGGTCCGAGGTGATGTGGCGCTCGGTCATGCGGACACAGCCGATGTTCATGGAGTACCCGCCGTCAACGGTGTCCGAGCCCACAACGAGTTCAGTGGAGCCGCCCCCGAGGTCCATGACGAGCACCGGCTGGGGCAGTCCCCCGTCGATGCGCGAAGCGACACCGGCGGTCGCGCCGAGGAAGCTCAGCGCCGCCTCGTCGTTTCCGCTGATGACTTCCGGTGTGATGCCCAGACGCTGCTGTACCCCGGCAAAGAATTCATCGCGGTTGTCTACATCACGGCTAGCGGATGTCGCGGCAAAGCGGACGGGCATGGGCCCGTGTTCGCGGATGAGTTCAGCGAATTCGACGCACGCGGTGAAAACCCGTTCGAGTGCTTCGTCAGCGAACCGTCCGGTGGCGTCAACACCCTGGCCCAAGCGCACAATCCGCATGCACCGCACAACGTCGACAACATTGTTGCCCTCGACATCGGCGATGAGCAGGCGAATGGAGTTAGTGCCGCAGTCAACGGCTGCCGCGCGGGTCATCGAGCGACCTCGGGAACGTTTTCCATGAGCGACAGAGCGCGGTCGCCGATCGGGTTGATGCCCGGACCGGCTGCAAGCGAGTGGGCTACGAGTGCGTGCAGGCACTTGATGCGGGTGGGCATGCCGCCGGCGGAGAAGTCCTTGATCTCCTCAACCTCGGGGATGCCTGCGTCCAGGCCGATCTGCCTACGGTCTTCCAGGTAGAAGCGATGCGCGGTGCGGTAGGCCTCAGCCAGTTCGGGAAGTTCAGACAGCTGCGCGGTCCATTCGGTCATGATGCCGCTGGACTCCAGGCGGGAGCATTCGCGCACGTAGTCGGGGTGGGTCAGGTAGTACACCGTGGGGAACGGCGTTCCGTCTTCCAGCCTGGGCGCGGTTGCCACGACGAGGGGCTCGCCGCTGACCGAGCGGGCTGCAACACCCAGCATGCCGCGGGGGAAGCGGCCGAGCTGCTCTTCGACGATCGCACGGTCCTGCTCCGAGCTTGAAAACTTCACTGATCCTCCGATGCCATTCCCACTGTCGACATGTAATCGGCCAGTTCCTGATACCAGGGCCTGTCGACCTGCCCCTTGTTTGCCTGACCTGCCGCAGTGTCTTCGCGGTCCTCATCGACAACGATATACAGCGTTTCGCCGTCTTCTGCGTACAGGTGCTTTTCGCGGGCGAGCTTCTTGACGTACTCGGGGTCATCGAAGTCTTTGCGGCGCTTTTCCAGCTGGTCGATTTCCTCTTGTGTCTGGCTGTTCTGCTTTTCCAGCGCCCGAATCTGCTGAGCCTGGCGAACACCCGCGCTGACAGACGGCAGGAAGCCGACGGCCAGAAGCACGAGGATGATCGAGAAGACAGCAATACGAGCCGCAGACCAACGGGAACCGCGGTTTTTTGTGCGACGTTTGTCTGCGCTGCTCATATGCACCTCATTCGTGCGTAGGGGAAGGGAAGAAGCACGAACACAGTCAAGTGTGCCGTGTCAGTGCCGGATGTTATGGGAAGCAGTCGGGGTGTGTCGCAATCATTCCCTCACATCCACCTCGCCCCGCAGGCGCACCAGCAGCACGCAAAAAGCGAGCGGGGTGTGTTTCCACACCCCGCTCGCACCCCGGCCGGTTCAGCGGCACTGGCTGGGCAGAACCAGCTCAGCAGACCCGACCGGCAGAAGTCCGGTCAGCCCTGGAAGCGCGGGAAGGCACCTCGTCCGGCGTAGCGGGCGGCATCGCCCAGGATCTCCTCGATGACCAGCAGGCGGTTGTACTTGGCCACGCGCTCAGAGCGTGCCGGGGCACCCGTCTTGATCTGTCCGGCGTTGACGGCAACCGCGAGGTCCGCGATCGTCGTGTCCTCGGTTTCGCCGGAGCGGTGCGAAATCATCGTGGTGTAGTTGTTCGACTGCGCCATGTTGACTGCGTCGAGCGTTTCGGTGAGCGTGCCGATCTGGTTGACCTTCACGAGCAGCGAATTGCCGGCACCTTCGTCGATGCCGCGGGCCAGGCGTTCGGGGTTGGTGACGAAGAGGTCGTCGCCGACCAGCTGCACGCGATTGCCCAGCTTTTCGGTGATGGCGATCCAGCCGTCCCAGTCGTTTTCGTCCAGCGGGTCTTCAATCGACACCAGCGGGTACTTGTCGACGAGTTCGGCGTAGTAGTCGGCCATCTGCTCGGCGCTGCGCTTTTCGCCTTCGAAGCTGTACACACCGTCAGAGAAGAACTCGGAGGAAGCCACGTCGAGGGCGAGCGCAACATCCGAACCGGGCTGGTAGCCGGCGTTCTTGATGGCTTCGAGGATGAGGTCGAGCGCTTCTGCGTTGGAACCGAGGTTCGGGGCGAAGCCGCCTTCGTCACCCAGGCCGGTGGACAGGCCGCGTTCCTTGAGAACGCTCTTGAGCGAGTGGTAGACCTCGGTGCCCCAGCGGAGTGCTTCGCGGAAGCTTGCCGCGCCGATGGGGGCGATCATGAATTCCTGGATGTCGACGTTGGAGTCCGCGTGGGATCCGCCGTTGAGGATGTTCATCATGGGCACCGGCATGAGGTGCGCGTTCGGTCCGCCCAGGTAGCGGAACAGCGGCAGGTCCGAGGAATCTGCCTGTGCGCGGGCTACAGCGAGCGAGGTGCCGAGCATGGCGTTTGCGCCCAGGCGGGACTTGTTGTCGGTGCCGTCAAGGTCGATGAGGATCTGGTCAACGATCCGCTGGTCGTCGGCTTCTTCGCCTTCGATGGCGTCGTTGATTTCACCCAGCACTGCTTCAACAGCTGCCAGCACGCCTTTGCCGTCGTAGCGTTCGGGGTCGCCGTCGCGCAGTTCGACAGCTTCGAACTCACCTGTCGATGCTCCCGACGGAACACCTGCGGTGCCGACGGAGTCGTCTTCCAGCAGAATCTCAACTTCGATCGTCGGGTTGCCGCGCGAGTCGAGGATCTCGCGTGCGTTCGCGGCATCAATCCTTGCCATCTGGGGTACTCCTTGTTGTTGTCGTCCCGGGCCACCCCGAGGGGTGCGGGTTTAAGTCTATCCACGCTTATGAGCATTGTGGCTCAGTGTGGCGTCTTCGGTGGCTTCCGTTGCCAGCCGCAGGGCTTTTTCGGGGTCCACTCCCCTGCTTCTGGCTTGTGTCACCAGGTCGAGCAGTTCCCTCCCGATCCGCTCTTCTTCTGCCGAGGTGCCGGCTGGATTGTCTGCCGAGGTGCCGGCTGGGTTCTGCAGTTGCCACCCCAACCGCTGGGCTCGGTCGACGACGGCTGCAGCGCGAGCCAGTGCTGGCATGGTTCGCGGAAGCGAATCGAAGGAGCTTTTTGCCGCCTGCGTTCCTTCGGCCTGCCGTTCGCGGGCTTTTGTCTTTTCATACATGTCTTCGACTTCTTCGAGCGTCCACGGTGCTGTGGATTCGAAGACGTGCGGGTGGCGGCGGACGATTTTGTCTTTCAGCAGCTGTTCAACCTCGGCAAAGGCCACCGGCTGTGCTGCTTCTCCCGTCGGCTGGCTGTGCGGTTGAGGTGCGTCGAGTACAGCGGCGTGGAAAAGAACCTGGTAGAGAACGTCGCCGAGTTCTTTTTTCAGCTCTGCAAGGCTCTGCGCGTTCCGGGTCTCACTGTGCTGCTCGATCGCTTCGAGCAGTTCATAGGTTTCCTCCAGCAGGAACGGCGCAAGGCTTTCGTGCGTGTGTGCAGCCGCCCACGGGCAGCGCGCCCGCAGCAGGCTGAGCACTTCGGCCAAGGTGAGCCCAGCGGGATCCACGGGATCCCAGGAAACCGGTTCCGGCGCCTCGTGAGTCATGCGGCCTCATCCAGCGGGAAGACCTGATCGAGCAGCGTGCGGCACCATTCCAGCAGCTCCGAACCGGTGAGTTCGCGCTTGTCGAAGCCCTTGCCGGGGCTGACCGGCTTGGGCACGAGGATTGAGCGCAGCGCCGGTTTGATGAGCGCTTTCGGGTACAGGCGCTTGAGCCTGACCACCTGCCATTCGGCCAGTTCCGCCGGGCCGAAGCGGATGAAGTTGCCCTGCGTGACGATGTCGCTGATGCCGGACTGGCGAGCGCGAATACGCAGGCGCGCCACGTCCGCGAGCACCGCAACTTCGTCAGGATAGGGGCCGTAGCGGTCGGTGAGCTCTTCGAGGACTTCCTGCAGCGCCTCTTCTGTTTCGGCGGAGGCGAGTTTGCGGTAGGCCTCCAGGCGCAGGCGTTCGTGCTCGACGTAGTCGGTCGGCAGGTGCGCGTCAATCGGCAGTTCGACCTTCATGGGCGGCAGCTCTTCTTCGCCGTCGCCCTTGAAGTCGGCAACCGCCTCGCCGACCATCCGGATGTACAGGTCAAAGCCGACACCCTCAATGTGGCCGGACTGCTGACCGCCCAGCAGGTTGCCGGCACCGCGGATTTCGAGGTCCTTCATGGCCACCTGCATACCGGCACCCAGTTCCGTGTGCGCGGCAACCGTCTGCAGACGATCGTGCGCGGTTTCGGTCAGCGTGATGTCGCTGGGATACAGGAAATAGGCGTAGGCGCGCTCCCGGCCGCGTCCCACGCGACCGCGCAGCTGGTGCAGCTGAGACAGGCCCATGCGCTCGGCGCGGTCGACGATGAGCGTGTTCGCATTCGAAATGTCGATGCCGGTCTCCACGATCGTGGTGCACACAAGAACGTCGTAGCGCTTCTCCCAGAAGTCGACGATCACCTGTTCCAGCTGGCTTTCGTTCATCTTGCCGTGGGCTACCGCGATGCGGGCCTCCGGTACGAGCTCAGCCAGGTGGCCTGCGACCTTTTCGATGTCCTGGACGCGGTTGTGGATGTAGAAGACCTGGCCTTCGCGCAGCAGCTCACGGCGAATCGCAGCGGCAACCTGCCGGTCTTCGTACTTGCCGACGTATGTCAGAACGGGGTGGCGCTCTTCCGGAGGGGTTGCCAGTGTCGACATTTCGCGGATTCCCGTAACCGCCATCTCCAGGGTTCGCGGGATCGGGGTTGCGGACATGGCCAGCACGTCGACGTTGGTGCGCAGCGCCTTGAGGGTTTCCTTGTGTTCAACCCCGAAGCGCTGCTCTTCGTCGATGATGACCAAGCCCAGGTCCTTGAACCGCACTTCGCCGGACAGCAGCCGGTGGGTGCCGATCACCAGGTCGAGCTTGCCCTCTTTGAGGTCGTCCTTGATCTTCTGGACTTCCGTCGGAGTTTGGAAGCGCGACATCGCGCCGACCGTCACGGGGAATCCGGAGTAGCGTTCGGAGAACGTGTCATAGTGCTGCTGGACAAGCAGGGTTGTCGGCACGAGCACCGCAACCTGTTTGCCTTCCTGGATGGCTTTGAAGGCCGCGCGCACAGCGACTTCCGTTTTGCCGTAGCCCACGTCACCGCAGATCAGCCGGTCCATGGGAATCTGCTTCTCCATGTCCTCTTTGACTTCGTCGATCGTGGTCAGCTGATCGGGTGTTTCGTCATACGGGAAGGCGTCTTCCAGTTCCCGCTGCCACGGGGTGTCCGGGCCGAAAGCGTGGCCGACGGTCGCCCGCCTGGCCGCGTAGAGGCGGATGAGCTCACCGGCGATCTCCTTGACCGCCTTACGCGCCTTCTTCTTGGTGTTCGACCAGTCCGAACCGCCCATCTTGTTGACCTTGGGGTCTTCCCCGCCGACATAGCGGGTCACCTGGTCAAGAGCATCCGAAGGGACGAACAGGCGGTCACCGGGCTGCCCGCGCTTTGAGGGCGCGTACTCGATGACGAGGTATTCGCGAGTGTGCTGGTCCTTGCCGCGCCCCGTGGTGCGCTGCATGAGCTCAACGAAGCGACCCACACCGTGCTGGTCGTGGACGACGTAATCACCCGGTTTGAGGTCGAGCGGATCGACCTGGTTGCGGCGCCTGCGGCTGGGCAGCCGGCGCATATCCCTGGTCGAGGTGGCAGCGGCACGACCGAGCACCTCGGCTTCCGTCAGCACGGCGATGTGGTGCTGGTCGAAGACGAAGCCGGCGTAGGCGGCCGCTGTTGTCACGAGGATCGTGCCCTCGGCTTTTTCTTCCAAGTCAGGTTCAAAGCGCGCCGGGAGGTCGGCTTCGCTGAAGACCTCCACCAGGCGCTCGCCCGGCCCCTTGCCCTCTGTGAGGACGTAGACCTGCCAGCCGTCTTTGATGTGCTGACCGACATCGGCGAGCACCGCCTGAACATCACCGGAATAACCACGAGGTTCACGTGCCCCAATGGTTAGGACAAGGCGGTCGGATTCGAGTTCGTCGTCGATGGCGAAACCGCCCAGGTCCCACCATGAAAAGCCACGGTCCTGCGCGGCCTGCTGCACCTCGGCGTAGCTTGCGAAGCTGGCGGCCGACAGATCGACGGGGCTTTCGGCACCCGCGGCAGCCGACGTCCAAGCAGCGGCCAGGAACTCCTCGGTTGTGGCCACCAGGTCAGCAGCACGCGCCTCGACCTTTTCCGGGGCCGTGACGAACACGGCGGTGTTCTCCGGCAGCACCGCCATGAGCGGCTCCATGCCGTCAGCCAAGACCGGGGCAAGTGACTCCATACCCTCAACCGCAATGCCGTTCGAGATCTTCTGCAGCAGATCAGCTGCCGCCGGGACTTCGGAAATGAGGTCTGCCGCGCGGCGCCGCACGTCCTCCGTCAGCAGAACTTCACGGCACGGTGGGGCCCACAGGTCGTTTTCGGCACCGTCGGCAGTTTCGAGCGAACGCTGATCCGCAACCGCGAAGGGGCGGATCTCTTCGACCTCATCGCCGAAGAACTCAATGCGCAGAGCATGATCGGCGGTCGGCGGGAAGACGTCGAGGATGCCGCCGCGCACAGCGTATTCACCGCGGCGGGACACCATGTCCACGCGGCTGTAGGCCAAACCGGACAGCCGTTCAGCAAGCTCTTCCAGATCAGCTTCGCTGCCGACGGAGAGTTCGACCGGCTCAAGGTCGCCCAAGCCCTTGACAAGCGGCTGGGTGACAGCCCGGACGGGTGCGACGATCACCGACAGCGGAGCGTCTCCCGGGTGTGCCAGGCGACGCAGCACCGACAGGCGCTGGCCGACAGTGTCCGAACGCGGGGACAGTCGTTCGTGCGGCAGAGTTTCCCACGACGGGAACATGGCAATGGAGCGCGGGCTTAAGTGATCGGCTAAAGCGTTGACGAGCTCATCGGCTTCGCGGCCCGTTGCGGTGATGACCAGAACCGGGCGGGCCTGCGCGGCGGCCGCCGTGATGTGGGGCCACAGCCCTTTGACGGCTTGGATGGCGCCGCTGCCGTGTTTTTCGCCGACAGCATTGATGACGTCGGTGAATTCAGAAAGCTCGGACAGGGCAGAGGAAATACCGCGAACAGACACCCCCACAGTCTAAACGCCCGGCGCTCTGGGCATTTCAGCCCAGCGGGCTCTCATGTGCTTTTGAGACCATGGGGCGCATGAGCTCACAGCAGACCAAAGGCGTCACCCTGACGGTCCCCGCCCACTACTTCGCTCCCGTCGTGATGCTCGCGCTCATGTGGATTATGCGCGTGATCAGCACGGTCGCACCCAGCACCGTCCATGCCCTCGGGGTGCGCGCGTGGAGTCCATCAAGCCTGTGGGCAATCGCAACATCGCCGTTTGTGCACGTCAGCTGGTTCCACCTGCTGTCGAACACGATCCCGTTCCTCATTCTGGGGCTCATCGTCGCCTTTGACGGCGCCAAGCGCTTTGCGACCGTCACCGTGCTCTCAGCCCTTGCCGGCGGGCTCGGGGTGTTCTTCGTCAATCGGCCCGGAACCGTCACGGTCGGCGCTTCCGGCCTTGTGTTCGGCTATTTCGGCTACCTTGTTCTGCGCGGTCTTTTTGCCCGCGGCATGCTGCGCAAGGTCATCTACATTGCCGTCGCGGTCGTTGTGACCGGCCTGTACGGAGTGTCGATGGTCATCGGTCTGATCCCGCGCGGCACCTCGATGTCGTGGCAGGGCCACCTGTTCGGGCTCATCGGCGGATGCTTGGCGGCGTGGGCCATCGGCTCAGCTGGAAAGACCGGCACTCAGCAGAACGCCCGCCCCAGAAAGCAGACCGAGTCACAGCAGGCCGGAGATCCTGAACTCGATCGGCTGCTGCGGGACCTCGACATCGACTAACCGCGTGAACGGCCGTGATAGCGCTGCTGGGTTTCCGTCAATCCCAGGCGCACCAGATCTTCGCAGGCATCCGCAAGGTCGCCCACGAAGATCGGCAGGTTCGCGGTCTCGTCACTGGAAAAGGGACGAAGCACGAAGTCGGCGGTGTCCATGCGTCCGGGTGGGCGGCCAACACCGGCGCGCAGCCGCAGATAGTCGCGAGTCCCGATGTGCTGTGTGATGGAGCGCAGGCCGTTGTGGCCGCCCTCTCCCCCACCGATTTTGAGTTTGATGCTGTCGAAGGGAATATCGACGTCATCGTGGACCGCGATGATCCGCTCGGGGTCAACCCCGTAGAAATCAGCCAGACCGCGTACCGCGATCCCGCTTTCATTCATGTAGGTCATGGAGCGCATGAGCACCGCCTTTTCGCCGCCGATGCGGACGGTGTCGGCAAAGGCGCGGTGTTTGGTTTTGCTCAGCGCACCGCCGGTGCGGCTCAGCAGTTCATCAACCACCATGTAGCCGATGTTGTGCCGTGTGCGCTCATAGCGCGGCCCCGGATTGCCCAGGCCGACAATCAACCAGGTTCCAGACATCGCCATTCTCCTCGAAAAGCTCGCAGTGCTCAGTGTTGTGCTTTAAGACCGTGTATGTGCGAAAGGCCCCGCACTCAGGCGGGGCCTTTCACAGAGATCAGAAGATCAGTCGTCGGACTCTTCTTCAGCGGCGTCGTCGCCGGCTTCTTCGGCGTCGCCAGCTTCTGGCTCGTCGGGCTGAGCGTCGGATTCGAGTTCAGCTTCGAGCTCTTCAGCCGACATTTCCTGCGCAATGTTGACGACCATGAGCTCTTCGTCGTCGACCAGTTCGACATCGCCGGCGAGCTTGACGTCGCCCGCGTAGATGTGGTCGCCTGCCTCGCGGCCTTCGACCGAAACGATGACTTCTTCCGGCAGGTCGGTGGCGTCTGCCAGAACGCGGATGGTGACCGCTTCGAGCGAGACGATGGTTTCGGGTGCGGATTCGCCTTCGAGGGTGACCGGAACGTCGACCTCGATCTTTTCGCCCTTCTTGACCTTGATGAGGTCAACGTGGACGATGTCGCGGCGGACCGGGTGGCGCTGCACCTCACGTGCAACGGCGAGCGACTTGAAGCCGTCGTCGTCGTTCTTGATTTCCAGAAGAGCGTTCGGGACCTTCATCGCCATCATGATGTCGTGGCCGTCGATGGTCATGTGAACGGGGTCGATGCCGTGACCGTACATCACAGCGGGAACGCGGCCGGCACGGCGTGCGCGGCGGGATGCGCCCTTGCCGTGCTCATCGCGCGGCTTAACGTCGAGAACAAAATCAGCTGCCATTGTGTCTCCTTCGTGGTGAATACAATCCCACGGCGGACGCAAGATAACCCGCGTCGATAACGGGAGTCTGGGCTCCCCTCGCCGAGGCAACCACACAAGAATACACTACGCCCCGCCCACGGCAGAAATGCCGCGAACGGGGCGAGTGCGAAAGCTCTGGCGCTCAGCGCCCAAGCCCGCCTCAGATGTCGAACAGGCTGGTGACGGATCCGTCTTCGAAGACTTCGTGGACTGCGCGTGCCAGAAGCGGTGCGATCGACAGTTCGGTGAGCTTGCCGAACTTCTTGTCGTCTTCGATCGGCAGGGTGTTGGTCACGATGACCTCTTCTGCGCAGGAGTTCTCCAGGCGCTCAACCGCCGGGCCGGAGAACACGGCGTGGGTGGCGACGATGATGACGCCCTTAGCGCCGGCGTTCATGCACGCGTCAGCCGCCTGGACGATGGTGCCGCCGGTGTCGATCATGTCGTCGACGAGCACGCACATGCGGCCTTCGACGTCACCGACCACGCGGTTGGCCTTGGATTCGTTCGGACGGTCGATGTCACGGGTCTTGTGGATGAAGGCCAGCGGCACACCGCCGAGCGCTTCCGACCAGTTCTCTGCGACCTTGATGCGGCCGGCGTCCGGGGAAACAACCGCCAGGCTGCTGTCGCCGTAGTTGTCCTTGACGTAGCCGGCCAGGGTCGGCAGGGCAACGAGGTGGTCGACGGGGCCGTCGAAGAACCCCTGGATCTGGGAGGTGTGCAGGTCGACCGTGATGATGCGGTCAGCACCGGCGGTGCGGAAGAGGTCGGCCATGAGGCGGGCTGAGATCGGTTCGCGGCCGCGGTGCTTCTTGTCCTGACGGGCGTACGGGAAGAACGGGGCGATCACGGTGATGCGCTTGGCGGATGCGCGCTTAAGCGCATCGAGCATGATGAGCTGCTCCATGACCCACTCGTTGATGGGCGTGCAGTGTGACTGCAGAACGAACACGTCGCTGCCGCGCACGGACTCGGAGTAGCGCACGTAGATCTCACCGTTGGCGAACGGCCGGATTTCGGTTTCCAGCAGTTCCGTACCGAGGTTCTCGGCGACGTCGACGGCCAGTTCCGGGTGCGAACGCCCCGTAACCAGGACGAGTTTCTTTTCGCCGGTAGTTGTAATCTCGTTCACTTGGCCTCAGACTCCTTAGCGCGCTCTGCGGCTTCTGCTGCTGCTGTTCCGGGTCGGTTCTTCTGAACCCACCCCTCGATGTTCTTCTGTTCAGCGTAGGTGATGGCCAGTGACCCCGCGGGAACGTCCTTGCGGATGACGGTGCCGGCACCCGAATAGGCGCCGTCGCCGACGGTCACCGGTGCGATGAACATCGTGTCCGAACCGGTGCGGCAGTGGGAGCCGACAACAGTGCGGTGTTTGGTCTGTCCGTCGTAGTTGACGAACACGGAGGAAGCTCCGATGTTGGAGTAATCGCCGATTTCGGCGTCCCCCACGTAGGTCAGGTGCGGCACCTTGGTGCCGGTCCCGATCTGCGCGTTCTTGGTTTCGACGAAGGTGCCGATCTTGCCGTCGGCACCCAGTTCTGTGCCGGGGCGCAGGTAGGCGAACGGACCGACCGAGGCGCCCTCGCCGATCACCGCGAGCTCGCCGTGGGTGCGAATGACGCGGGCTCTTGCCTTCACCTCGGTGTCGGTGAGCGTGGTGTCCGGCCCGATGACGGCACCGGTGCCGATGTCGGTGGCTCCGTGCAGCTGAACGTTCGGCAGGATCGTGACGTCGGGGCTGAGTGAAACGTCAGAGTCGATCCACGTGGTTTCGGGGTCAACGACGGTCACGCCTTCGCGCATCCAGTGTTCGACGGTGCGGCGGTTGAGTTCGCGGCCCAGCTGGGCCAGCTGCACGCGGTCGTTGGCGCCCTCGACCTGCCACAGGTCATCCGTGACCATCGCAGCGACCGAAGAGCCCGCATCGCGAGCCAGGCCGATGACGTCGGTGAGGTACTTTTCGCCCTGCGCGTTGTCGGTGCTGACCTGTTCGAGGGAGGACCGCAGGACGCCCGCGTCAAAGGCGTAGATGCCGGAGTTGATTTCGGTGATCTTGCGCTGCGCGTCGTCGGCGTCTTTTTCTTCGACGATCTTCTCGAGCGCACCGGCGGCGTCGCGGATGATGCGACCGTAGCCGTGCGGGTTGTCCACGTGGGCAGACAGGACCGTGACGGCGTGGGAGTTCTCTTCGTGGAAGCGCACGAGGTCCGCAATCGTCTGCGAGGTCAGCAGCGGGACATCGCCGTAGGTGACGACAACGGTGCCGCGCAGGTCCTGCGGAAGCTGGGTGAGAGCGCATTCGGCGGCCCGGCCGGTGCCGGGCACGCTGTCCTGGTCGGCAACGATGATCGACTGTTCGACAGCCGCCGTCACCTGGTCGAGGTGGTCTGCCACGAGTTCGCGTTCATGGCGCAGCACAACCACGAGGTGTTCGGGAGCAACCCCGGCTGCCGCGCTGACCGCGTGGTGCAGGAGGGACCTCCCGCCGATCTGGTGCATCACCTTCGGTGTTGCGGACTTCATCCGGGTTCCGGCGCCTGCGGCCAGAACGATGACAGCTGCGGGATGGTCAGCCATGCTGCTCCTCGGTGTTGACTGCGTGCGGTTTTCCGCTTCAGCTCCGCCCTTAGGATTCGAACCTAAACTGCACGGCTCCAAAGGCCGGCGTGCTGCCATTACACCAGGGCGGATCGATCCGACGTGGGATACGGCCCCGAGCTGGCCCGCTCAGGGTGCTCTCATATCTTGCCACTAGAATCTGGGCTATGGAAATCGTTCAGAATATCCTCGTTCTTCTTCACCTTATCGGCATGGCGATGATCGTCGGCGGCTACCTCGTCACGGTCAAAGCACCGCGAGTTCTGCCCGGTATGCTCCACGCGGCCGGCCTGCAGGTCGTCACCGGCATCCTGCTGTTCGGAATGTTGGAGATGCAGGGCAACCCGACCATGTCGCTGCGAGCAGGTGCTGGCATCAAGATCCTCCTGGGACTTGTTGCGCTCATCGTGTTCATCATCGGCAACAAGCGCGAAAAGGCTGCCGCACCCGCTGCCGGTGCCGACGTTGCCGCTGACGGCGCGGTCAAGACCGCTGCCCCGTCGGCCACTATGGCGCACATCGGCTTCGGCGCGGCTGTGCTCGCCGTGCTCGTCGCAGTCTTCACCCTCTGATTTCGTCGGACTGCAAGGGGCGCCGTGAGTACGGCACCCCTTTTCTGTGCCTGTTCTCTGCGTCCGAATCGCACTCGCAGGCCCTGCGTCAGCCCCTCCTGCCATACTGGGAAGCACCATGAGCTCACCGTTCGATTTCCTCAATCCCCATGCTTCCGCTGCCGCCGAAGCCGCAGCCTCGCCGACCCCGGAATCCTCCGTCTCCACAGACGGTTCGGTGCCTACCACCTCGGACCCGGAAGAGCTGCTGGCCGGACTCAACCCGCAGCAGCGCGAAGCCGCTGTACACCAGGGCGGCCCCCTGCTGATCGTGGCCGGGGCGGGCTCGGGCAAAACTGCGGTGCTCACCCGCAGGATCGCCTACGCACTGCGCACCGGACGGGCGCACCCCGGGCAGATCCTCGCCATCACCTTCACCAACAAGGCAGCCCGGGAAATGCAGGAGCGCGTCGAACAGCTCATCGGCACGCAGGCCCGCGGCATGTGGATTTCGACCTTCCACTCGGCGTGCGTGCGCATTCTGCGCCGCGAAGCCAAAGCGCTGGGCCGCAGCTCGAACTTCACTATCTACGATTCCGCTGACTCTCTGCGGCTGATCACCCAGGTGGCGCGCGAACTCGACCTCGACACCAAGAAGTTCTCTCCGAAGTCACTCCAGCACCGCATTTCGAACGTCAAGAATGAACTCATCACGGCTGAGGACTTCGCCGCGCAATCGGCGAACAACCCGTATGACTCGACGATCGCGTCGGTGTACACCCGCTATCAGCAGCGGCTTGCCACGGCCAACGCCTTCGACTTCGACGACCTCATCATGGAAACCGTCCACATGCTCGGCGCGTTTCCGGAAATCGCGGCCAGCTATCGGGCGCGGTTCCGCCACATCCTCGTCGACGAATACCAAGACACGAACCCCGCGCAGTATCAGCTGGTCAGGGCCCTTGCGGGAACTGATTCGGACGACAACCCGGCCGAACTCGCGGTCGTCGGCGATGCAGACCAGTCCATCTACGCTTTCCGCGGCGCCACGGTGCGCAATATCGAAGAGTTCGAAGAGGACTTTCCGCAGGCAGCCACGGTTCTGCTCGAACAGAACTACCGGTCCACGCAGAACATCCTGTCAGCGGCCAACGCCGTCATCTCCAACAACGACGACCGTCGGGTCAAGCGCCTGTGGACGGACTCCGGCAGCGGTGATGTCATCACCGGCTGGGTGGCCGACAGCGAACAGTCAGAAGCGCAGTTCATCGTCGACCGCATTGACTCGGTCATGGACGACAAAGGCTTAAGCTACGGCGACTTCGCGGTCTTCTACAGGACCAACGCCCAGTCCCGGGCCATTGAAGACGCGCTTGTGCGCTCCGGCATCCCCTACCGGGTCGTCGGCGGCACCCGCTTCTACGAGCGCCGCGAAATCAAGGACGCGCTGGCCTATGTCCGCGTCATCGACAACCCGGATGACGACGTCAACCTCAGTCGCATCATCAACGTTCCCAAGCGCTCCATCGGAGATCGCTCCCTGGCGCTGCTGCAGGCCTTTGCCTCGCGCGAACAGATTTCCCTGTGGGCGGCCCTGCAGCGAGTCGACGAAGCCCCGGGCATGACATCCCGCACGCTCGGTCCGCTCAAGAAGTTCACGGTCCTCATGAACGACCTCATGACCTCAGCTGACGGTGCGCCGGCATCCCGCGTCATCGAATCCGTTTTGGAACAGACCGGCTACCTGACTGAACTGAGCGCCAGCTCGGACCCTCAGGACGAAGCCCGGGTCGACAACCTCGCCGAACTCGTTGCCGTGGCCGAAGACTTCCACGCGCAGCACCCGGAAAGCACTCTCGGAGACTTCCTTGAGCGGGTGTCGCTGACAGCGGATGCCGATTCGATTCCGGACGCCGAACTGGGCGAAGTCACCCTCATGACCCTGCACACGGCCAAGGGCCTCGAATTCCCCGTGGTGTTCCTCACCGGTCTGGAAGACGGCACGTTCCCCCACCAGCGCTCTTTCTCCGATCCCACGGAACTGGCCGAAGAGCGCCGCTTGGCCTATGTCGGTCTGACCCGAGCAGAGCAGAAGCTGTTCCTGTCCCGCGCTGAAACCCGCTCTATGTGGGGCCAGCCGCAGTACAACCCGCCCAGCCGCTTCCTGGGCGAAATCCCGGAAGAGCTCATCAACTGGGAATCGACGGGCACGCTGAGCCCCGCGGCAGCTGCCGAGCGCGAAGAATCACGTTCCGGTGCGCACGGATGGTCGGGCACTCTGGGCCGCAGCATGCGCTCAGGCCGGCCCAGCCAGTCCGCGGCGAGTGTTGGCCGCAGCTTCCCCGACCGCATTCGCCCCAATCGCGAAGCCGTTGTCGTCGAAACCGGGGACAAGGTTTCCCACGACTCCTTCGGGGTGGGAACGGTTCTCGAAGTCTCCGGAAGCGGCGACAAGGCAGTCGCGACGGTCGACTTCGGTTCAGAGGGCACCAAGCGCTTGCTCATGCGCTACGCGCCGGTCGAAAAGCTGTAGCCGGTGCTGTCAGGTTGACGGCAGGGTCAGAGTGAGAAAAACCAGGACGGCCGCGGCAAGCAGTGTCGTCACAGCATCAGTGGCGGCGCTTCGGTTGACCCAGGTTCTCTGCCAGGAGCTCGGGACAATGCGCAGGAGCCCCACGGCGGCGATTGTCGCGGCGAGCATGATGCCGCCCACGCGAACGTTCACCAGTGCACCAACACAGGACAGCGCAATCCCGATGAGCGTGTACAGGAGAACCCAGTCGCGCCGCACCGGGTTGGAATAGCGGCGCTTCCAGTAGATCCATCTTTTGGAAATGGGCCCGCGACCTCCCGTGCGAGCGCGGCTCGCACGGGAGGTTCGAGTTTTGCCGGCCTTAGCCATGTGTGCTCTGGCGACCGCCGATCAGTGGAAGAAGTGGCGGGTGCCGGTGAAGTACATCGAAATGCCCGCGGCCTCCGCAGCGGCGATGACCTCTTCGTCGCGAATCGAACCGCCGGGCTGAACCACAGCCTTGACACCGCCATCTATGAGCACCTGCAGGCCGTCTGCGAACGGGAAGAACGCGTCGGATGCCGCAACCGATCCCTGGGCACGTTCAGCACCTGCGCGCTCAACGGCGAGCTTCGCCGAGTCCACGCGGTTGACCTGGCCCATGCCCACGCCGACCGCGGCTCCGTTGGATGCCAGCAGGATCGCGTTGGACTTCACCGCCCTGCATGCGCGCCAAGCAAATTCGAGGTCGGCCAGTGTCTTGTCGTCAACGGGCTTGCCCGCTGCCAGTGTCCACTGGTCGGCGCGATCACCAGTTGCCTGCAGCGCGTCGCGGTCCTGCACCAGCAGGCCTCCGCTGACCTGTCGGTACTCCATGGGCGGCACGTCGTAGCCGTCGATTTCCAGGATTCGCAGGTTCTTCTTGGTCTGCAGCAGCTCGAGAGCGTCGGCGTCGTAGCCCGGCGCAATGACGACTTCGGTGAAGATCGGCTTGATGGATTCGGCCGTGGCCAGGTCGACCGGACGGTTACACGCGATAACGCCGCCGTAAGCGGACAGCGAGTCTGTGGCGTGGGCCAGGCGGTGTGCTTCGGCAATGGTGTCAGCCGTTGCGATGCCACACGGGTTGGCGTGCTTGATAATGGCCACGGCGGGGCCTTCGTGGTCGTAGGCGGCACGCAGCGCGGCGTCCGTGTCGACGTAGTTGTTGTACGACATTTCCTTGCCGCCGTGCTGCACGGCATTTGCGATGCCGCCGGTGCCGGGAGACGCGTAGACGGCCGCCTTCTGGTGCGGGTTTTCGCCATAGCGCAGGTCGTTCTTCTTGTCAGCGGTCATGCCGAAGAAGTCCGGTTCGACGTCTTCGCTGCCCAGCTGCTGGCCAAACCAGGCGGCAACCGCGACATCGTATGCGGCGGTGTGTTCGAAAGCGGCCTTGGCAAGTTCACGGCGGGCAGCAAGGTCAAAGCCACCGGAAGCTGCGGCTTCGATGACTTCGCCGTAGCGGGCCGGATCGGTTACAACGGCGACCGTGGGGTGGTTCTTTGCGGCTGCACGCACCATGGAGGGTCCGCCGATGTCGATCTGTTCGACAACGTCGTCGTAGCCGGCACCGGAGGCCACAGTTTCGACGAACGGGTAGAGGTTGACCACCACGAGGTCGAACTGTTCGACAGCCAGCTGTTCCAGCTGGTCCATGTGGTCGGCCTTACGGGAGTCGGCGAGGATGCCTGCGTGGACCTTCGGGTGGAGCGTTTTGACGCGCCCCTCGAGGCATTCGGGGAATCCGGTCAGCTGTTCGACCGGGGTTACGGACGCTCCTGCGGCTTCAATGCGCGCCGCGGTCGAACCGGTTGACACGATGTCGACGCCCTGGGCTGCCAGCCCGGCGGCCAGCTCTTCGAGTCCGGTCTTGTCATAGACGCTGATAAGTGCCCGTCGGATGGGACGCTGGTCGTTCACTCTGCTCCTCGGTCAGGTTGTTTCAGGAAGCCGACGGCGTGTACCCGGACACGTGCCGCCCACTCACCTCGATTGTGCTGTGCTCAAGAAAGCGCAGGAAGCGCACAAGTTCGCGGCGCTCAATTGTCTTGATTCTTTCATGCAGGGAAGCTTCGTCTTCATCCGGTTCGATTGCGATCGGGAACTGCGCGATGATCGGGCCGGTGTCCACGCCCTCGTCAACCAAATGGATGGTGGTCCCTGTGACTTTCGCCCCATAGGCGAGCGCGTCGCGCACCCCGTGAGCGCCGGGGAAGGACGGCAGAAGAGCGGGGTGGGTGTTGATGATCCTGCCACCGAAGCGGGACACGAAAGCTGTTCCGAGGATCCGCATGAAGCCGGCCGAAACAACCCAGTCGGGGCGGTAGTCGGCAACAGTCTCAGTAAAAGCCTGGTCCCATGCCGCACGGTCGGTGTAGTCACGCGGATGTGCGCTGAAGACCTCAATGTCTGCTGCACGCGCCTTCTGTAGGACCGGTGCATCTGCCAGGTCTGAGCCGACGGCGACGATTTCGATGCCCGTGTCGGCAAGCCCTTCAATGACGGCTTGGACAAGAGAACCGGTGCCGGAGGCTAGGAGCAGTAGTCGCACATGCGGAATTATATGCCAGCGTTTGCATCAACCCCTATACGCCTTGGTCAGCTCCGGCACTCTATGTGGTGCATTTGGGCAGCAACAGAAGAGGTGAAAGCAGGCCACCACATGAAGCTGCGAAAAACCGCCGAGCAAAGTCAACAGCCGCATAGACCTCTTGTCGTTCCCGTAAAATCTAGTCGCACTATTCAGTGGTTGCTGTATAGTTCACTACATGCTGACCAATTCTGCTCGTTTAGATGTCATGAACCGGTTGGGTCGAGCCATGGCCGATCCCACGCGATCCCGAATTTTATTAACGTTGTTGGAGGGACCTGAATATCCGGCGGTCCTTGCCCACGCTCTGGACCTGACACGGTCTAATGTGTCCAACCACCTGGCCTGTCTGCGCGATTGTGGCATTGTGGTCGGCAAGCATCAGGGACGCCAAACCCGCTACGAGATCGCGGACCCACACTTGGCGCAGGCACTGACTGCCTTGGTGGACACGACCCTGGCCGTTGACGTAGCTGCCCCTTGCATTGATCCGGTCTGCACTGTTGCCGGTTGTGCTCATGATGAGGAGCTCAGCGCGTGATTTCTTCCATCGTGCAGGCGATTGGCCTGTTTATCGCCACCAACATTGATGACGTCGTCATCCTGTCTCTGTTTTTTGCCCGAGGCCAAGGACAACCAGGAACCACCCGCCGCATTCTGGTGGGACAATATCTAGGATTCCTGGGTATTTTAGGCGCTGCAGCAGCAGCAGCCTTTGGCGCCCAAATACTGCTGCCGGAAGCCATCCTGCCGTACTTTGGCCTGATTCCCCTGGGGTTGGGTCTCTGGGCGGCCTGGCAGGCCTGGCGAAATCGCGGCGAAGACGATGATGACGAAGCACAACTGGAAGGCAAACGCGTCTCGATCTGGGCCGTGGCGGCCGTGACCTTCGCCAACGGCGGCGACAATCTCGGCGTCTATGTGCCAGTGTTCGTCAGCGTCAGCTGGGGTGCAGTGCTGGCCTACTGCATCGTGTTCTTAGCACTGGTGGCCGTCCTGGTGTTCCTGGCCAAATGGATCAGCTCAAGAAAACCTATTGCCGAAGCCCTGGAACGGTGGGAAGACATTCTCTTCCCAGCAGTGCTCATCGGGCTGGGCATCGTCATCCTCGTCAGCGGTGGAGCCTTCGGACTATAAACAACCCACAGCACAGTTGAATCGCCCATGAGTGACAGACCCGCGCAAGACACTGTCCACCAGGTAGAGCAAATCTGAGCGGGGCGGACCGCCAAGCGGCCAGCAGCCACATCTGTCACGAGGTATGCCAAGATGGACAGCGTGACTCAACCCGAAGCAAATACCCAGAAGCCGAAGAAAGATTCCGAGCAGCCCAGCCGAGCAGCCCAGCTCGGAACGACGCTGAGCATGCTCGTCATCGGCGGTCTCCTGGTGTCGATGCTCGGTGTTCCCATCAAGATCGCCGCTGGCCTTCTTGCGGTTGCCGCGATCGTTGTGGCCATCCGCTTCTTTGCCGCATCGAGCCGTGAGAACCGCCCCGCGTCGTGGTTCATCATGGGCGTCATCAGCATCATCGTGTCCGGCTACGTGGGCCTGGGCACAATCGGCACCCTCCTCACCTACCAGGAGCAGGCGAACTACCAGGAGTGCGTCAGCACGGCACTGACCGAACAGGCTTCAGCTTCGTGCACTTCGGAGTACAACACGGCGCTGAACGACAAGTTCAAGAAGCTCACGGGCATCGACATGCCCGGCCTGGCTCCGCAGAACTGATTTCCTGCAGCCGCTTCACTCAGCTTCGGAGTAGCGGTCGCGCAGCCACACCATTCCCGTGCCGGCAAACACGACGGCACATGTTCCCAGCCCGGCGAGGAGCATCATCGGCACAACGTCCACGCCGACTTCACTCAGCCCTCCCCCGCCGATGCCGCCGGAGAAGAACAGACACAGAACTGCAAAGCCGATGAGGATCTGCACGGAAGAGAACACGGCGGGCCACAGCTGAGCGGCTGACTGCCACGTGCTGCGCCCGATGACCGCGGCGGCCACCGCAACAACCGGAATGAGCACGAGCAGACCCGCCCAGGATCCCGGATCAGGCGGGAACACGTAGGCGATGGGGAACGGGGGCACAATGCCCTCGGCACCTTGGTATGCCGACAGTTCGACACCTCGGGCCAGGGTGACCCCGGCACCGGACGCCCAGGCAATTCCGGCCGCCCAGATGGTCGGTGCGTAGGCCAGCTGGATCACGCCCAGTCCCACGGCGGCAGCAGTCGGCGATGAGTAGGCGTCCAGAACTGCTGTCACTTCGCTGAAGCGGATGGTAATCAGGACGGCAAGAACAACGTTCGAGCTGATGGCCAGTGCCGCGAAAACGCGCAGGGTCTGCCCGCGGGACATGCGCAGGGCTTCCAGCGCAGCTGAGCCCATGTAGTCACGGACTGCCTGGTTGATGAGTTCACCGGCCGGCCGCAGGGACACGAGAACCGGAACACTCACGAGCACGACGACCCGGAGGATGCCCCGCAGGTCCGCGGCGGCGCCCCCGATGATCGCGGCGATGATGACCAGCACCGCAAAGATTCCGAAAACGGACGCAGCACCGATGATCTGCGAGCGCAGACGGTCACGGCCGTCTGTGCCGTCTTCAGTGGCCTCGTCTTCCAGCATCCGGCGCAGCCGCGCACCGCTCCAGTAGATCGCAAAGAACAGGGCGAGGTTGGCTAGCGTCGGCGGCAGCGAAAGCACAGCCGAACCCAGCGGCACAGCAAGGCCGGCGGCTGCCGCGAGCCCGCGCATGGCCCACACGATGATGACCGAAGTGGGCATGAGATGTGCGGCGGCTATCGTCCACGCGGCAGCACCCGACAGGAACGCAACGGCACCCACCACGATGACAGCCGGGAGTGCCGAGCGAATTGCGAGGAGGGGGATGCGAAGTCTGTGTGCCGAGGGGTCCATTGGTCCTATGTTGCACCAGCTTTGCCGCGGTTCCCAGCTTCCACGCGGAAAGAACGTGCAGACTGGGCCCAGCTGATAGATTGAGGCGCAGGCCTCACACAGTCAATGCGAAGAAGGAAGCAATGAGCAAGCCAACGCCCGAAGAAGGCAGCAACAGCTCGTCGTCTCCCGAGCCGAATACCGGCAGCGGACGGCCATCTGAAAAGCCGACACCTCCAAGCAGCTCTGAGAGCGGCTCTGGACAGCAGACTCCCGCACAGGCGCCGGGCGGCAGCGCGCCCACGCCGAAGCCCGCGGGCGGCCCTGTGCCGAGTGAGGACCAGCCCACCCAGGCGTTCAAACCGTTCCCCGGTGGCTCGCCCGCGCAGAAACCAGAGCAGAAGCCTGAACCGAAGCCGGCACCCGAAGCTGCGCAGAAGAAACCAGAGCAGGCTGGGCCGCAGAAGCCTGCGGAAGCCGGCACTTCAAAGCCGCCCATGGGAACTCCCCGCGGCAGCGAAGACGCAAAGACCACCGTTCTTCCGCCCGCCGCCCCGCAGGGGCCGGCACAGGCCCCCGGCCAGCAGCCCGGACAGCAGCCCGGACAGCCGCAGGGACAGAACGGCCCACGCTCCACCTCGTCCCCCTCAGGCCCCGCCGGTGACAACACCGCGGTCATGCCTCCCGTCCAGGAGCACCCTGCCAGCGGACCCGGCGCGGGCGCTGCGGCAGGAGCAGCCGGCGCGGGTGCCGCGGCCGGTGCCGGTGCAGGCGC
>NZ_KV786103.1:0-779 GCF_001806835.1 Brevibacterium sp. HMSC24B04
CGCTATCGCAATGGTGAAGGCATGCAGGATCGTTCTTCCCGACCCCGTACAAGCCCGAATAAGACCACGTCTAAGGTGGTCAAACGCATCGTGTCGCTGCGGTTGCGTAAACGCATCGGACCTGCGCAGTTGGCTGTTCTGTGCGGTGTGGCGCCGTCAACAGCGCATCAGGTGCTTACACGCTGCCGGCTGAACCGGCTGTCGTATCTTGACCGTGCCACCGGTGAGGTCGTGCGTCGTTATGAACATGATCAGCCGGGGGACTTACTCCATGTGGATGTGACGAAGTTCGGCAAGATCCCCGATGGTGGTGGGTGGCGGTTTGTCGGCAAGGCTCAGGGTTTCCTCAACCGGGCAAAGACAGAAGGCAAGCCACAGGATCGGTCCAGACACTCCGCGTTGGGATACTGCTTTGTCCACACCGTGGTCGATGACCATTCCCGGGTGGCGTACGCAGAGATCCACGATGATGAAAAGGCCGTCACCGCAGCAGGGGTGTTGCGCCGGGCGACTGCATGGTTCGCAGACCGCAATGTTCACGTCAAGAGAGTCATCAGTGATAACGGGTCGTGTTACCGATCAACACTGTGGCAGCAAACGTGTGCTGAGCTGGGCATCACTCCGAAATGGACACGACCCTACCGACCGCAGACGAACGGCAAGATCGAACGCTTTCACCGAACGCTCACAGATGGGTGGGCTTATGCCAGGTGCTACCAATCAGAAAACGAACGCAACAACGCACTTGGCAAATGGCTCCACGACTATAATCACCACCG
>NZ_KV786104.1:0-14342 GCF_001806835.1 Brevibacterium sp. HMSC24B04
TGCGGAAGCTCCTGGAGCTGACAAGCCCGGCACCTCGGGAACTTCAGGTTCTCAGGACAACGGCACGAAGCCCAGCTCCTCCGCATCCGGCAGCCTGCCGCGCACCGGTGCGACCGGTCTGGCAGTTGGGCTTGCTGGCATCGCACTGCTTGCAGTCGGTGGAGTGGCCGTAATCATTTCTGGTCGCCGAATCTAAGCAAAGCGCAGGAGTTCCTGCACTGACTCTCTCCTGGCCGGTCGGGCGAAAGCCCGGCCGGCCGTTCGCTTTCCACCCTTTCGGCAGTCCGCGGACCGCCAGCCCTTTTGTGCCATCTGTACTAGGGTCTATGGCACAGATTTTCCGCGCAGATGGTAGGCCAAGCTCAGGGGCCGGCTCCCCCGAGAAGGGTCGGAAGTTTGCGCTTCTCCTTGCCCCAGCATGAACAGCAGCTGAGGCTCAGCGCATTACTGCTTGAAGAAGTCGTTTGCGCCGGTGATGTTGCCGGCATCGTCGTAGACGTAGAAGCCCTTGCGGTCAGCCACGCCGCTGAATCCAGCGTCGATGGCCTCCTGGAGCTTGTCGGCGAAGCCCTTGCCGATCTCTGTGCCGGAGTTGCGGGCAATGTGGGAGGCAACGTGGAAGCCGACGACGTCGTAGACCTCGAACGGACCGCGGGGGTTGCCTGTTCCGAGTTTCCAGGCGTTGTCGATGTCTTCGGGGTTGCCGACTCCATTCATGTACAGGTCTTTGCCTGCGTTCAGCCACGGAATGAGCATCGAGTTCAGGAAGTAGCCGGGGGTTTCCTTCTTCACGTAAGCGGGAACCATGCCGGTTTCTTCCGCGTACTTCAGGGCCTTTTCGACGAACTTTTCGTCCGTCTTCGGGGTTCCCATGACCTCGGCGAGGTTCTGCTTCCAGATGCGGTTGGCGTAGTGAATGGCAAGGAAGCGTTCGGGAGCGCCGGACGAGTCAGCAAAGAGCGACGGCAGCAGCGACGAGGTGTTCGTCGCAAACACGGTTCGCTCATCAGCCAGCTTGCCCACCTTTTCCCACGTCTCGCGCTTGAGTTCAAGGTTTTCTGGGACTGCTTCGATGACGATGTCCGTGTCTGAAACTGCCTCTTTGAGATCAGTGGTGGTGGAGATCCGCTTCAGAGCTTCATCGAATTTGTCAGCTGTGAAGTCTTCAAGGTCTTCTTCGTATCCGGCGCGCATCCAGTCCCAGCGCGCGGGAAGCTTATCGAGCGATTCCTGGAAGGCATCGTAAATGGTGACGTCTTTGCCGTGGTATGCGGCCTGCATGGCGATCTGTGATCCGAGAACGCCGCCGCCGAGGATGCTTACAGTCTTGAACTCAGTTATATTTGTCATCTCCAAAGAGAAAAGTCCTCTTATTCGCGCGGGTCAACATCTCTGAGATCTCGAGCTTTCTGCCAGTTGGCCCTCTATCTACGCAAATGCCTGGGCGCCGCGAATTATTCCGTTGGCGATTCCGTCTGTGCAGGTCAAAGCACTATT
Organism: Brevibacterium sp. HMSC24B04; assembly: GCF_001806835.1. Lineage (NCBI taxonomy): Bacteria > Bacillati > Actinomycetota > Actinomycetes > Micrococcales > Brevibacteriaceae > Brevibacterium > Brevibacterium sp. HMSC24B04. The sequence goes on from NZ_KV786104.1 coordinate 1,498, forward strand.
GCACTGTCAGATGTGCAGACGGCAAACTTCCGCTGAACCGCGGCTCTCTCGCACCGAAGACGGTATTCTCCCCAAACAAAAAATCCCGAAGCCTAGATTTCGTTGGCTTCCATGGTCCCAAGGGCGTCGTTGAATTATGCGGGTAAATCTGAAGACTCCACTCTTAGGCCCCAGCCCACCTCGCCACTTCTAGCGACGTTCCCCGCGATAGAGCCGCGATATTGACACGTCAATGGGCGAACCTTACGATTATCACTTAATGATATATCATGTGTCGATATACTGGGAGATGACAGGTGGGAAGGAAACCGCCCTTCGGTGACGGGAATATCCCTGATAGCGCACTAGCCATTCTGCTCAGTCTCGGAGAACCGAGGCACGGGTACTCGATCATGCAGTACCTACAGGAGCGCACGGGAGGTGAGTTGACCCTGGGGCCAGCGTCGGCGTACACGACGCTTAAAAAGCTCAACGAGGCGGGCCTCATTGAGGAACTCGAATCGGACCACCGCCGCCGCCTATACCGCATCACTGAGGCAGGCGCAGAAGCGGCTGAAAGAAACGTCACCAAACGTAGACAGTTCATGGCTTGGGCAGAACAACTACTTCAGGAGGTTCAACAATGACCACTCGTTTCAGCAACGGTTTGGCGTTCAGCCACGACCAAGAGACAAAGCTTTTCCAGGACATGGCCCGTAGGGGTAAACATCTGGACGGAATCGCTCTGTTTGGGCATGGATGGTCGTTCCGTGATGGCCCGGCCGAGGAATGGGCCTATCAGATCGTTTATGAGACTGATCCCGATCCGGAGTTTTTCGACCTCTGCCGAGGCGCGGGGTGGGCGCATGTACTCAGCGGCGGCACCTTTCATGTTTTCCGTGCCGAACCGGGCGCAACGCCGCTGCGCACCGAGCGGACTGACCAAATCGCGGAAGTTAAGCATCAACGCGACAGTTTCGTCCGATACAGCGTCGTCACAGCGATTGTGTTCCTCGCTGTCTGCGTCCTACTCAAGCTAGTGGAGTGGAATGCAGGCGTTGAAATCACGTGTTTCATTGTCGCCCTCATCCCAGTCGTCTATACGTGGATGCCCCTGGCTGCCTACCAGTGGCGTCTACATCGGATGCGGGAAGAATAACCTGAACCTCAGCTCTACTTTCACGAAGCTTCGCCGAGCGCGGTGCTTCTGGAGTGCCCATGATGTCGCACTCTCAGTCTTAGTGCCACAGAATCATCGATGTGGGTCTTACGGTGCCCCACCGCGGGCCTGCATACGCAACGAGAACCGCTCATCCTTGAGATTCACTTGCTACATGATTGCCTCAGCCGCACACCGTCGTGTCAACTGCGAGAACCCTCGTCAGATGCAGACTTTGCTACAGAACCCCACGGTACAAAAAATCCCGGAGCCGAAGCTCCGGGATTCAACTTGTGGAGGTAAGGGGACTCGAACCCTTTTTACGACCCTTCTTCCGCATTAGGCAGTTCGCTGACCTGCGATAACACTTAACAGCAGGGAATAACGATCAATAACAATCGGGTCTCATAGGTCCAGTGGACCTACGCAATTTCGGCCTGTGCGCCCCTATTCGCATAGGTACCGATATGAGCACCACGACAACTGCGCCAGAGACCCCACTGCCTCGCATCGGCTACACCGTCGAAGAGGCCACCCAGATACTGAGCTGCTCCGAGCACATGCTCCGCGCCGGGGTAGCTGAGGGACGGTACCCACATCTGGCGTGGCCGCGCGGCATCCGCTTCACCTTAGAACACCTCGAGACCATCGCAGCCATGCACGAAGAGGCTGCCCGCACCACCAGTGCCGACGACGCGGCTGCATCCGAACCGGTCGCCGATGCGCCTGATGATCGTCCGGTCTTCCGCTACGACCCGAACATGCCCGGAACCCCGCGCTCCCAGCGAGCCCAGTTCAATGCCGAGCTGGCCGCCGGCAAACACCGGCCCGCACACATATCCAGTGCAGGCCACAGCAACCAGAAAGCACAGGAGGCGCAGTGACTCGTTTCATCCGGGCACCGCGAGGAGTGCCAGAAGGCGGACAGTTCGTCGCCACCCGACGAGCCGAGACCGAGACCGCACTGACCTCACAGGGGCTGATGCAGGGATAGGTGACAACTGATCTGGCTCGGTCACCCCGTGCCTGGAAGGATTGTCATCATGCCCAAGCCTTACCCGAAGGAGTTCAAAGACGATGTGGTGCGTGTTGCTCAGCAACGCGATCATGATGTCACGATCGCTGAGGTCGCTAAGGACTTCGGCATCCATGAAGGCACGTTGACCAAGTGGATGCGCCAAGCCGATCTGGACTCCGGCAACACTGAGCGCCGTAAGCCTGGACCGACTACCGATGAGAAGTCCCAGCTGGCTGCTGCCAACCGCAAGATCCGACGCCTGGAGCAGGAGCTGGAGGTGATGCGCCGGGCTGCGGCCTACTTCGGTCAAGCTCAGATTCCGTCAAAATGAAGTACCCGCTCGTACGCGATCTCGCCGCTGCGGGAATCCCTGTGGCGGTGACGTGCCGGGTGCTGAAGATCGCCCGCCAGCCCTACTACCGGTGGCTGGCCAACCCCATCAGCGATACCGAGTGGGAAGAGGCCCACCGGCTCAATGCCCTGATCGATGCTCACCGAGAGGATCCTGAGTTCGGGTATCGATACCTGGCCGATGAAGCAGAAGCAGCCGGCTACCCGATGGCCCACCGCACCGCCTGGCGGCTCTGCCGCTCTCAGGGGGTGTTCTCGGTGATCAGCCGTCGGCGCAAGGGTAAGGGCACTCGCCCCGGGCCACCGGTTCACGATGATCTAGTGGCCCGGCAGTTCAGCGCCGTGAAGGCTCTGAACGAGGTGTGGCTGACCGATATCACCGAGCACCACACCGGTGAGGGAAAGCTCTATCTCTATGCGGTCAAGGACGCCTGCTCACGGCGGATCATCGGCTACAGCATCGATAGCAGGATGAAGGCCTCGCTGGCGGTACGGGCGCTGAACAACGCCATTGCCAACCGGGCCCGCACCGGGGCTGAGGTGGCCGGATGCATCGTCCACAGCGATCGAGGATCGCAATTTCGAGCGAAGAAATTCCTCCGCGCATTGGAATACCACGGCCTAGTCGGATCCATGGGTCGAGTCGGTGCCGCCGGGGATAACGCGGCCATGGAATCCTTCTACAGCCTGTTGCAGAACAACGTGCTCGACGCGCAGCCGTGGCGGACCAGAGAAGAGCTGCGGATGCGGATCGTCTCCTGGATCGAGAGGACCTATCACCGAAGGAGGAAACAGCAGGGCCTGGGGAAGTTGACCCCGGTCGCCTACGAGGAGAAACTCATCACGCAGGCGCTGACGTTAGCGGCCTGAACAGGAAACTGCATCTGTCACCTGTTCCTGCATCAGCCCCGTCAGCAGGCCGCGCAGCCTGGTGGTCAGCAGTCTGTGCCTGCGAACCGGGAGGCTGCCCAGCAGCCTGCCGCACCAGCGCCGGCACCGGCTGGTCCCCCGTCTGCAGGAGGACAGACAGCACCGCAGCAGCCACAGAAGCCGGCATCCCGTCCATCGGCGACCGGTCAGGGCAGTGCACCACCCCCACCTCGGGTGCAGGGACCGCGCGTGGCCGTTGCCGCACCCGGTGGTCCAGCACAGACCGCCGGACCGTTCATACAGGCTGGAACCCGGCCAGGCGACGGCGCCCCAGAGCCCCGGCCTGCCCCGACAGCCAAGCCGCAGACGACCGACGGGACCATGCAGCCGGGACACAACCCCAAGCGATAGGCCGACACTCCTGAAACGAGCAAGGGCATCCGCACATGCCAGAATGCAGCAACGACGGCAAACGCCCTGCCGATCCAGTACGGCAGTCTGGCTGCGCGCAAAGCACGATCCGGGTGCACCGGTCGACAAGCGCGAGCCGTCCAGGGCCAATCGCCTGCTGCTCAATATTATGGTCACTGTCCTGCTCGCCCCGGTGATCCGCGATCGACACACTCAAAACTCGTCGGCAACGTCCTAATTGAGGCAGCAGACCCCGATCACAGCGACGACGATCCCGAGCTCCACATCTGAGACACACGGTTCAGTCATCAACTGCCAGTGATTGGGAGGACGACATGAACAGGACACCGCTTGGCATCTACCACGCCGTCTCGTGCCAAGACGCCACTTCGCTGTCTTACGACGGGCAGCCCTACTATGAAGTCAACATGCTGCCGCGTGCCGGCGTACCTGATGAGTGTGAGATCCTCTTCGCCGACGGGGAGTGGATTCTTGCTGAGGCCGACAAGGATCTCGCACCCCTCCCGGCAGCTGAGCAGTGAGGACCTGCGAAGCCCCAGCAGCCGATCTGCTCAGATCCACCGTCACACACCACGCTCGTAAAGCCCAGGCCGCGGCCGAGGAGCGCTGCCGACGACTCGAAGCTAAAAGCGCGGTGCGCGCAACGCAGTGAGCGCAGGAGAGAATGGAGCAGGCATGACGCGAAACCCGTGGGATCGGCCGTACTACGACTGGCAGGTGCTGCCGCCTTTTGTGATCAAGAACGGTGTGACGGTATATCCGTACTTCGCGCCACCGCGCGGGGATGCCGCACATGCGATCTGGGTTTTCGATCGCGCAGTCGATCCTGAAGATCCGGAGATCGAGCACCGCCACCTGGCGCATCATCGCATCGCCTACCTCACATGGTTCTCATCCGAGATCAGCTACATCGCCACTGAGCCGGCGCTGCAGCGGCAGGGCATCGCAACCGAGATGCTGCGCTTGGGCCGGGAGATCGACCCACATCTGAAGCACTCCACAACGCGCCGCACCACTGCCGCGCAGAAGTGGATCGCTGCCGTCGACCCAGACGAGCTCGACACCGTCGTCACACCCGAGGAGTCCTTCTGCCAGGCGACCCAGGCTTCCACGTCTTCCGCTCCACGCACGAGGCACCGACAGTGCCTGCCGAGCGTGCTGCACCGAATCGGGACATCGCTGAGAACTTGGGCACGCCGAGACTGATCGACTGCGGCGGCCCGGCAGTCTCACAAATGACCCGCAAGAACGTCACCGGGCGGTGCCAGCTGCGGAAAGACTGTCAGAACTCTTGGCTCAGCAGCCATCTCTGCAATACGGCGGTGAGCCGTTCGGGCGCGTCGAAATGGATCAGGTGACCGGCCTCGGGCACGAGGTGCAGCTCGGAACCGGGAATGAGCTCTGCGAGTCGGTGGGCGCGGTCAGCCGGGATCCAAGCGAACACTGCGGAGTTGTCGGCGACGAGGCGGAAGAACTCCGAGCCCCACGGGGCCAGAGCAACCACGTCGACCAGGGCCAATGAGTTGTATTCAGCGTGGTGAAGCAGGTGAGCGCGAAGGGCCACTGCGCCGCCGTAGTCGTGGGCGACCATGTGCGGATCGGCCAGGCCCCAGTGATCGAGCAGATCCGCGAGCAACGCAGCCTGGGCGCTGAGCGAGACGTCCTGCCCGTCAACCTTCGTCGATGTCCCATAGCCGAGCATGTCCCACAGGTGGACCGTGAAGTCAGCGCTCAGGGCGTCGGCCACAGGCCGCCACACGGCTGACGACCACGGGGTGCCGTGGCAGAAGACCACCGGCGGCCCGCGGAATTGCTCACTCCTGCATCGGTCCGGGCCGGCTGCCCGGGTCCGACTCCATCCAGAGAGACGTGATCTCCGCAACAGGAGTGAGGTGCAGCTGCGCACCTGGATCGAGGCCGTGGTCGCCGAACCGCAGGACCATGAGGGCATCGGGCTCCTGCAGGCGGGCACCCTGCTGCTCGCAATCGTGCAAAAGTGCGAGTCAAAGGGAGCCTCGGGCTGCGATCCTGGTACGGGGCATTCGTGTGGAGAAAGCGTAGTCCAGGTTCTGACCCTGCAGCCCTCGGGTTGTCGACTCGACTAACGCCATCTTTGGAGCTGGCCTGCAGGGCGCGCTGACGGTGGGTCAGGGTTCGCCTGCGGAAAGGCCTACGCTGGCGGACTCATGTGTCGAAGTCGATCTCGATGCGGAATACGTCGGCCCTCAGCCACGAGACCGTGAGCTCCACCGGCTGGTGGTCTCGTGCTGCGGCATCTGTCCGTGAGCGGATCGAGATGACCGGCGGTCGGCCGCTCAGCCCGAGGTGCTCGGCGACCTCGGGCGGTGTGGGATCGATGGCCACGCCGAACCATCCGCGAACCGGTCGGAGCCCGTAGTGATCATCCAGGGTCTCGTACAGCGAGGCGAACGGGTCGAGAACCTGGGGCAGGTCCGGCACCAGCTGCGTGTCGAAGAAGGACTCGGCGAAGCCGACCAGCTCGTTGTCGATGTACCGGTCACGCGAGAGCGCCAGCACCTGCCGCCTCGGTCCCATCCTCATTCGCCGGCGCACCTCGGGCGACGGAGTCTCGAGTCGCCATTCTGTGGTCCGGACGTCAGGTGTGAGTCCCGCATTGCGGACGCTCTGGCTCCATGACGGCGGATGGCAACGGCTGATCGTGTAGTCGACCCGACGGGAGACGTACGTGCCGCTGCCCTGCCGTCGCCGCACCAGGTAGCGCCTCTCCAATTCCGCCAACGCCGCCCGCGCGGTCAGTCGGCTGACACCGAGCTGACCGGCGAGCGCGTCTTCCGGCGGAAGCCGGGTACCGACCGGGTGATCTGCGATCTGCTCGGCGAGAGTGTCTGCCGCGGCCAGATACACCGGGACCCGAGGCGCAGACTTCTTCGACGTGACGCGATTGATGGAACTGATCATAATGCAGGCGTCGGACCAGGGGAGTGCGTGCGCAGGGGACGGTTGACTGCACCGTCGGGCACCTCGCCGGTAAGCACCTGCAGGATCGCCTCGGCAGCATGTTCCTCGATCCTGAGCCTCGCGGAGGCCACAGCGGACCCGAGGTGCGGAGTGAAGAGAGTCCGGTCCTGTATCGCCAGGAGCTCCTCGGGCACGCCTTCAGGACGGTCCGGGCGCGAGAGGTCCTCGAACTCGAACACGTCCGAGGCGAATCCGCCGAGGTGCCCGCTGCGCAGCAGCTCAACCACGGCGACCTCGTCCACTACGGAGCCGCGCCCGACGTTGACGAGCAGCGACCCCGGCCGCATCGATTCCAATTGGGCGCGGCCAAGCAGGTGCAGGGTGTTCGCGTCCAGCGGGGCACAGACCGCCACGGCGTCGCTGCGCGTCAACAGCTCACCGAGTTCCACGTGCTCCATCTGCAAACCGTGGTCGCCGGCGGAGGACAATGGCTCAGGATCGCAGTAGAGCAGGTTCGCGTCGAAGCCGCTGAGCAGCCGCGCCACTGCCCGTCCGAGCCTTCCCGCGCCCACGAGGCCGATTGTCGAGCCCACGAGCGTGCTTCCGTAGAGCGTCGGTCGCCATCCCGCAAGGCCGGCCCGCACCGCGCGGTCTCCTGCCGTGATGTTGCGCGCGAGTCCGATGAGCAGACCGACCGCGAGTTCGGCGGTGGGTTCGGTGAGGAGATCCTCGACCCGCGTCAGCCAGATGCCGCGCTCGGTGCACGCGTTGACATCGATGTTGTCGTGGCCTTTGAGGGCGCCGGCGACCACCTGCAGGCGCGGACAGGCGTCGAGGAACTCTGCGGTGATCCGATCCGGCATGAACGCCATGAGGGCGTCCGCGCCTGCTGCCCTGCGTCGCAGCTCCGAGGCGGGTAGGCTGCCGTCGCTCTGGTTCGCGATCACCTCGCAGCTGTCAGCGAGCATCTCGAGGATCGGGGGATGCACGCGGTGGGTGAGGACCACCACCGGGCGGTGGGGAGTCTCCGTCACGTGCGTATCCGTCGGGTGTGTGTCTGTCATTGGAACCTCTTTCGCAACGCTCCGCCGAGGGCGTCGACCAGGGTGACTGTGGCAAGGATGACGAGCAGGATCGCGGCGACCTCGTCGTACTGGAGGGTGCGGAGGGCGGCGATCAGCTCGAAGCCGATGCCGCCAGCTCCGACGACGCCCACGACCACCGAGGCCCGGAAGTTGAGCTCCCAGCGGTATACGGTGGTGTCAGCCATCTGCGGCAGAACCTGCGGCAGGATGCCGTGCAGGATCACCTGCGCCGGGCCGGCACCAGTCGCGCGGGCGGCCTCGACAGGCGCGTGATCGGCATGCTCGATCGCCTCGGCGAAGAACTTGCCCACCATTCCCGCGGAGTGGATCCCCAGTGCCAGCGCTCCGGGCAGAGCGCCGAATCCGACGGCCGCCACGAAGACGATGGCCAGGATCAGCTCCGGCACGGAGCGCAGCACGTTGAGGATGAGCCGGGCGACCCAGTAGACCGCCGGATGCGGCGAGGTGTTGCGGGCGCCGCACAATGCCAGTGGAACGGAGAGCAGCACCGCCAGCGCGGTGGCCGCGATGCTCATCGTCATCGAGTCCCACAGCGGGCCCCACCAGCTGTTGAGGTTGGTGAAGTCCGGTACCCACATCTCACTCAGCAGGTCGGCGATGTCCGCCAGTCCTGTGATCATGCGGGTGCCGTCGAGCATCCCGACGACCCACGAGCTCACCAGCACGGTGACGAGGACGATCCCGGTGACAGCGACCGAGCGCCTCCAGCCGGACCGTGCCTGGTCGGAGATCTGCAGGTACTCCTGCTCTCGCTGCTCGTCCAGCAGGCGGCCTGTGCTTGCGCTTTCTGTGCTGGTGCTCACTGGTAGTCCTCAAGGTCGATGTCGAGCAGCGGTGCGAGCTCGCGCACCGCGTCGTAATCCGAGTCGGTGACCTCTTCGAAGCCGGCGGCGTCGAACGGTTCGAGCACGGCCGGATCTTCGAGGTCCAGGAACGCTCTCCGCAGCTTCTCCTTCAGGTCTTCGGGGAGGTCCGACTGCATGGTCCACGGATAGTTGGCGTAAGGCTCGGACTCCTGGACCTTGACGACGGTCGCGGGATCGATGAGTCCCTCCTCGGCCATGCGCTCATAGATGGGCAGGCTCATGCCCCCCGCATCCGCATTGCCGTTCTGGACCGTCAGGGCCACCGCATCGTGAGAGTCGACGTGCTGCTCTTCATAATCGCCGTGGTCAACTCGCAGGTCCGCGCCTTCGGCGAGCATGGCCTTGGGGATCAGGTGACTCGACGTGCTCGCCTGGTCGCCCCACGCGACAGTCTTGCCGGCGACATCGTCGAGGGTCTCGATCCCGGACTCGCTGTTGGCGATGAAGACCGACTGGTAAGTGGGGTCCTCGCCCTCGACCTCCTGCAGAGCGGCGAAGGGCTCGATGTCGGCCTTCTCCTGGGCGAGGACGTACGACAGCGGACCGAAGTAGCCGAGTTCGAGGCGGCCGCGGGCCATCGCCTCGATCATCGAGGAGTAGTCGGTCGTCACCACGAGCTCGACCTCCAGCCCCACCTGCTCCTCGAGGTGACTCTTGAGTGGTTCATTGTTCTTGATGATCTCCGAGGCATTCTCATCGGGAAGCAGCGCAACCCGAAGGGTTTCGGGGGCGGCGCTTGTCTCGGAGGCGGCAGTGCAGCCGGAGAGGAGAAGGGCAGAAGCCGTCAGGGCTGCTGTTGCGGCTGCGGTGAGGCGGGGGCGTCCAAGCACGGTGATTCACTCCTGTTTCAGTTGATCGAAGGCGGTGTGGTGGGATGTCGTTTGCTGGATGGAGGGCGGGTGAAGAAGCTGGGGTCAGCGGCGCTCGATCGCGAGTCGGTCTTCGGCGAGATGGGACGGATCCTCAGTCTGCGGCTCGTCGCGTGCGTCTTCGTAGATCACGCGGAGGTCATCGTCGTCGACTTCGTCTGCGGGACCGTCGTAAACGATCCGGCCATGGGCGAGGCCGACGATGCGGTCGGCGTGCTCGAGCGCGAGGTCGACCTGATGAAGGCTGGCGACGAGAGTGATGCCGTTCTCCTGGCAGACGCGGCGCAACAGCTCCATGACGCGACGTGCTGTGGCGGGATCGAGGCTGGCCACGGGTTCATCGGCAAGGATCAGGTCCGGTTGCTGGGCGAGTGCGCGGGCGATCCCCACGCGCTGCTGCATGCCGCCGCTGAGGTTGTCGACTCGGGTGAGGGCCTTGTCCAGCAGTCCGACACGGTCGAGCGCCTCCAGGGCGATGCGCTCGTCGGCGCGGCCGAAGGGCAGGAGGCTGCGCCAGAAGCTGTAATATCCGACCCGGCCGAGCAGCACATTCCGCAGCGCTGTGTAACGCGGGATGAGCTGGTGGTGCTGGAACACCATCCCGGTGCGCCGGCGATGCCGTCGAAGGTCGCCGCGCGTTTCGAGCGACGGCACGCCGTCCGCTCGCACGCCTCCCGTGCTCGGCTTCACGAGCAAATTCATGCACCGCAGCAGCGTGGACTTGCCAGCTCCCGACGGGCCGAGGAGCACGGTCACTCTCCCGGCCTCGATCGAGAGGTCCGTGGGTCCCAAAGCCTGCACGCCGCCCTTATAGGTCTTACTGACGTCGACGAGTTCGATCATGTCAAGTCCTCTATATGACTCCTGGTTGCCTCCTCAAAGGTATAGAGGATTTGTGAACTCCAAGGGGGGTGCTGGACAACGGTGTGTGAATCAAGGACGAACAGGGCATTCTTGTGGGCAGCCGTTCATGAGGCGTCCACATGAGGGTCAAGACCGGATGGAAGGCTGTCTGGCCATGACATCCTTCACCTCGGACCGCCCAGTCTCCGATCTCGTGATCGGCCACGCCACAGCAGTGCTGCCCAACGGGGTGATCGACGACGCCCGGGTGGTCGTCCGCAGCGGTCGAATCGCTCACGTCGGGCCGCATCCACGTGGCACTGCCTGTGACCTGGATGCTCGCGGCGCACACGTGCTGCCCGGGCTCGTCGACGTCCACAGCGATGTGCTGTCGCGAGATATCCGTCCACGGCCCGGTGTCGTTCTCGATCCCTCCTTCGCGGTTGCGTCTGCGGGTGCCCGGCTTCGTGCGGCAGGCATCACTACCGCGTTCCACGGCCTGGCCTTCCAGGAACGGTCGATCGTGGGAAGACCGATCGATTCTCCCGCAGCGTCCGAACTCTCGGGAGCACTCCGTCGCACTGACGACACTCAAGTCGATCATCAGGTTCTGCACCGGCTCGATGTGCGCTGCGAATACGGACTTGCGCTGCTCACGAAGGAGTTGGAGTCATCGGAATCGGCACCTCAGGACGAGATGTGTGCACTGCATCCACAGGGGCCGAACGATGGTGATTCGTGTCTTCCGGGTGGACGAGTGCCCGTCGTGTCGCACGAAGACCACACGCCGGGGCAGGGACAGTTCGCCGACCCAGCGAAAATGCAGAAGTGGCTGGTTGACAGCGATCGAATGAGTGACGACGACGCTGCTGATCATGTGGAATGGTGGCGCAGCAGTCGTGACGAGCGCCTTGCTGTGCGTGACCGTACTCTGTCGTGGTTGGAGGGCTTGGTCCGGGCAGGTTCCATTCGACTTTTCGCCCACGACCTCGCGACACCGGAGGAGGTGTCGGCGGCTGCCGACCGTGGCTGTAGTGTGGCGGAGTTCCCGACAACAGTCGCGGCTGCCCGTGCGGCCCGGGATCACGGGATGCTCATCGTCGCGGGGGCACCGAACATCGTCCGGGGAAGATCTCACACCGCCAACGTACCGGCATCCGAACTCGCATCTGCGGGCCTGATCGACGCGTTGGCTAGCGACTACATCCCCACATCGATGCTTCCGGGCGCACTGCGACTAGTGCGTGATGGAATTGCAACGCTTCCCCAGGCGGTGCGGCTCGTGACTTCCGGTGCAGCCGCCTGTGTGGGTCTTGACGACCGTGGCTCTCTGACCGAAGGACATCGAGCCGACCTGATCCTCGCCGACCTCACCAAGAGGTGGCCCTCCACTCTCTCCCTCACAAGAGGAGTTCTTATTGGTGGGCGACCAAGATGAGAGGATCAGCTGATCTCTGAGGTGGAGCAAGCTCACCCGCAGGGAAAGAGTGGGGGAGGGTGCAAAACGCGAGACGAGTCGTTCCATGTTGCTGTCTCATAGGGGGCTGTTCTGCGTCGGCCTACCGACCAACCTGCGCGTAACGCCGCACTCATTCAGACGAACTGCACGATGTTGCCGTTCATCAGAAACCACCGTATCTGCAACACGGTCTTCTGCGACGGCCGCGACGTGCTGCCACCGACCTCATCTGTCGCAAAACCCCGTCTCACATCCCAGATGCCGCTGGCTATGAGTTCTGCGACGAACCGGAGTCTCGTACAGTGGCAGCAACGACGGTGCGGGAGGTGCAATCGGTGACAGGCACAGTATTCGGCTACGCGCGGGTGTCCTCACGCGCCCAGAATCTTGACTCCCAAAGCGCCCAGCTCGAAGCTGCCGGCTGCCAGCGCATCTTCAGCGACATCATCACCGGCGCTTCCCGCGTTCGGCCAGGAATGGATGACCTCCTCTCCCATCTGCGCCCCGGTGACGAACTTGTCGCCACGAAGCTCGATCGTCTCTGCCGCTCCATTGTCGGCATCCACGAGCTGTTAGCCGACCTCGCCGACCGAGGTGTCACGGTGCGCACTCTCGATGGCCTGACCACCGACCCCAGCCAGCCCGGCGGGAAGATTCTCGTCGCCGTCATGGCGGCAGTTGCCGAAGTCGAACGCGATCTCATCCGCGAACGCACCCGCCGCGGATTAGAAGCCGCCCGGGCCCGCGGGCGCACCGGTGGCAGACCGCAAGCACTGACCACCTCTCAGCAGCGCAGCATCGTCGCACTCATCGAATCCGGCCAATCGAGCCCGACAACTGCCGCCGAAGATTTCGGCGTCTCGCGCGCGACGGTCTACCGCGTCCTCAGACGGCTGCGGAACAAGGTGGACTCAGACACCTAGCTGTACTGATCGGGGAGGTTAGTTAATCGT
>NZ_KV786105.1:0-11362 GCF_001806835.1 Brevibacterium sp. HMSC24B04
CTCTGACTGCCGCCAATCTTTGCAACAGAGCCAGGTGGAGGGCACCTCCTCCGCCCCGCCCGGTTGGGCTGGGGTCACCTGGTCGGCGGCAGGCTCAACCCCCTATGAGCACTGCGACGGTGTGGATGAGCAGGCCCGCCAGGCAGCCGATGACGGTTCCGTTGATGCGGATGTACTGGAGATCTTTGCCCACGTAGAGTTCGATCTTCTCAGCAGCTTCGCGTGCATCCCAGCTGGCGATCGTGTCCGATATGACGCTGGTCAGCTCACCGCCGAAGGATTCGGCACCGTCGGCAACGGCGACGGCCAGCGTGTGGTTCCACTTGTTGGCAAAGGCTTCGTCGTCTGTCATGCGGGCAGCGAATTCGGCCAGTCCGGCACGCAGCTTCTGCTGCACGGTGCCGTCGGCTTCGAGCACGGATTCGCGCAGAAGGCGGGATGTCGATTCCCACATGGCAACAGCCGAGGTGACCACCGCCTCGCGCGCCAGCATGTCAGCAAGTGTCGCCTCGACCCGCTCAGCGAGAGATGACTCCTCTTGCAGCTGCGTCCCCAGCCCGGTCAGCCATTCGTTGAGCGCTCCGCGAGCGCGGTGCCTGCGGTTGTCGCGCACATCGGCGATCCAGCCGACGATTTCGCGATGCAGTTTGTCCGACACCATGCGGTTGGCGAACCTGGGCACCCATTCGGGGGCGCGCTGGCTGACGATGTCATCGACCACCTGCGGGTTGTACAGCAGCCAGGAGTGAGCCTCCCCGGCAACAAGGTCAACCAGGTGTTCGTGCGCACCATCGGCGACGATCTCCTGCATGAGGCGGCCCAGCACGGGTGCTTTGCGCACCTGGATGAGCCGGGGAACGAGGACGTCGCGAGTGAGGTCGGCAACGGCGTCGTCGTCAACCCGGTCAAGCACGTACTGCAGGCCCATACCGGCCCGGCGGACCACCGCATCCTGCGATGAGGGTTTGCTCAGCCACGCGCCGACCCGCTGTGTGACACGAGCGGATTCCACCTTGGGGGCGACGGTGTCGTAGGTGAGGAAGTTCGATGCGACAAACGCCGACAGGCTTTCGCCGAGCACATCCTTTTTGCGCGGAATGATCGCGGTGTGCGGAATCGGCAGACCAAGCGGGTGGCGGAACAGCGCGGTGACGGCAAACCAGTCCGCGAGCGCACCGATCATGGCCGCCTCGGAACCGGCTTTGACGAAGCCCCACACGCCCGTGCTGTCGGTGAAGATGACGGTGGCCAACCAGATAAGCGCCGCGGCCACCAGAAGGCCGGTGGCCAGGGTGCGCATGCGCCGCAGGGCTATGCGGCGGTCTTCTTCTGTCACGGGTGTGTTCTGCTGAGTGCTCACACGCTCATTCTTCCAGTGATCGCAGGCTCGGTCAGCCGCAGCCGCCGGTCACCCCGGCCGCGAACGGCAACCCCTGGCACTGGCGAAGCCGCCTCACGTCAGGATCAGGCTCCACGTCCCTGCCGCAATGGCCGCGCCGATGGCTGCCACACTCATAAGAACCCCAACCGCAACGATCACTGCGTCCCGCGGATGAAAACGCGACTGGCGCAGCTGGGTGCGGCGGCTGGTGCCAAAGCCCCTGCCTTCCATGGCCATCGCCAGGCGGGTGCCGCGGCGGATTGCCTGGACGAGCAGCGCGAATGCCACCGGGACCACTCCCCCAAGCCGGCGCAGGAGCGTGTCGGGGCCGACACCTCGGGCGCGGCGGGCAAAGGACAGCGTCTGCCATTCGGCTGTGAACAGCGTGACCAGGCGGGTGGCGGCGAGCGCTGACATGACGAACCGCTCCGGCAGGTGCAGCTTCTGCACGAGCGCGTCTGCCAAGTCGGTGGGGTCGACGGTCGATGCGATGGCGATTCCAGGCAGGGCAAGCGCCAGCACGCGCACGCCGATTGCGGTACCGGAGGCCAGCGATCCGGTGGTGATGAGCAGCGGGCCGATGTGCACCAGCACGTCACCGGTTTTCTCCGCCAGGATTGTTGTGGCCCAGGCGGCGATGAGGGCCGCGCCGGGCAGGAACCACAGGCGTTTGAGCATCGCGCCGATCCGCAGGCCCGTCAGCGGCAACAGGAGCACCTGCAGGGCCAGCATGACGGATGCGCTGACGATGTCGATGCTGAACAGCACACCGCACATGAGGATGAACGCGAGCGCCATCTTCGACAGCGGGTTGGCGCGCACAAACGCGGTGCGCCGGCGAATGGGCACCAGCAGGTCCACCTGGACGGGGGCTGCTGAGCGGGGCAGGATCACCGCACGAGGCGCCGCCTGGCTGCCCGCCGCACCCTCACCGGGTGCTGGGGTCGGCTGGGCGGTGGTGTTTGGAGTGTTGTCAGGCGAATTCACAGCGCACCGCCCCCAGGGTGTCGATGAAGGGTTCGTCGTGGCTGACGGTCACGACTGCTTGGCCGGCGCGCAGTTCGTCGATGACGAGTTCGGCGAGCGCTCGCCACGTGCGGGCGTCTTGGCCGAAAGTGGGTTCGTCGATGATGAGGATGCGCGGCCGGGCAGCGAGCATTGCGGCCACTGACAGGCGGCGCTTTTCACCGCCGGAGAGCTGCTGCGGATGGATGTCAGCCAGATGTTCCAGGCGCAGCGCGGCCAGGAGCTGTTCGGCGCGGTCGTCTGCCGCTTGGGGATCCCAGCCGGCTCGCTGTGGGCCAAACCGCAGTTCGTCAAGCACAGTTGGCCGCAGGAATTGGTGTTCGGGCTCTTGGAACACCATGCCGATGCGCGGCACGAGTTCGCGGGAGCTCCACCGGAAGGGGTCGCTGTGTTTGGGCGAGCGGACGGTGCCGTTAAGGGTGGTCAGCTGGTGGGCTGCCGTGAGCTGGCCGTATGCGGGTTTGAGCAAACCGGCCAGGGTCAGCGCTGTGGTGGATTTTCCGGCACCGTTGCGGCCGGTCAGGGCAAGCGCTGTGCCGGCGTGAATCGCTGCGGTCAGTTCGGCGACGGGTTCGCTGTTTTCGCGCTGAACACCCAGGCCGTCGGCGGTCATGAGCGTTTCGCCGATGCTCGGTGCGTACGGGGTGGGCAGGGCTGCATCGGGCAGCCACAGCCCGGCTGCCTCCAGTGAGGGGCGCAGGGCGGGGTCGCTCAGAATGGTGTCGGGGCTGCCGTCGGCGAGCACACCGCCTGGCCCCAAGACCACAATCCGGTCGACGTGTTCGGTCCACACCGGCAGGCGGTGTTCGACGATCAGCATCGTCGCGCCAGTGGCTTCTTGCGCAGCGATGATGGAGTCGCGCACGGATTCGACGGCTGCCGGGTCGAGGTTGGCGGTGGGTTCGTCAAGCACCAGCAGGCCCGGCTGCATGGCGACGACCCCGGCGATGGCCAGACGCTGTTTCTGCCCACCGGACAGAGCTGCCGTCGGGTGAGTCAGCGGGACGTCGAGGCCCACAATGTCGAGGGCTTCGGGGATCCGGCGTGCGATGTCTGCGGCTGGGATGCCGACGTTGGCCATGCCGAAGGCGACGTCGTCGCCGACTTCGGCGAGGATGACCTGTGAATCGGGGTCCTGCAGAACAAGCCCGGAGATTCCGCGGGCGGGGTCCGGTGGGAGGCCGTCAACCAGGAGTTCGCCGAACTGTTCGCCGGATTCATCAGGCAGGACACCGGCAACGGCGTGAAGGAACGTTGATTTTCCAGCGCCGGAACCGCCGACCAGCAGAACTTTCTGGCCAGCTGGGATTTCAAGGTCGAGGTCGGAAACGGCCGGTTCGGCACGGCCGGAGTGGTACCAGGTGAACCCGCGGGCGGACACTGCCGCGGGTCGGGATGACGAGGTGGTGGTCACGAATCTGCGGGACTTTCGCTTTCTGAGTGGCTCCCCCGGTGACCCGCCCCTTCGGGTGAGCAGGCGGCGTGAGGTGGGCGGCGCCTCGGGCGCGGGTCGGTGCCGGATGCGAATCCGGTCAGCACTCCGGTCCGGCGGATGGCGCGGTAGACGAACCAGCCGCCCAGGCCGGCGAATACGGGTCCGGAGACCAGGGCGCAGGCGGCGAAGACCAGCTGCCATTCGAGGGCCCAGCCGGCGTTCCAGAAGATGTTGTCGGTGATGGACACCGAAATAGCGGGTGCTAGGCCGGCGAGCACGGAAATGCCGAGGGTGTAGCGGCGGTAGCGGGTCAGGGCGAAGACGAGTTCGGTCATGATGCCCTGGCACAGGCCGGTGAACAGGATGACCGGGCCGAAGACGGAACCCAGGAGGGCTTCGGTTGCTGCGGCGATGAGTTCGCACACGATCGCGGCGCCGGGTTTGCGGATGATGAGTGCCCCCACGGGCCCGGCCAGCAGGTAAAGGCCGCCGACTAGGCCCGTGGTTGGTGGGAACACGAGGTTGAACGGGACGTCGATGATCGGCCGCAGGGACGTCCACGCGAAGTACACGGCACCGAGTGCGACGGCGAGTACCGCCGCGACGATGATGTCAACGGTGCGCCATGTGAGGCTGCGTGTGGGCGTGGTGTGTGCGGTGTGGGTCATCGAGGTCTTTCAGTTCATGTGCAGTTGGGGGTTGTGTGCTGGCGAGGTCTGGTTGTCGTTCGCCCGGAAGCGAAGGCTGACAGTGCGCCTGTGGGCACGATTGCCTTCCACAGGAGCCATGCACCCAATCCGGAAATGATAATGCTGGATGCGATTCCGCACACGGCGTAGACGACCTTGAATGTCATAGCCCATTTGGCGTAGTACATGACGATTTCGCCGACAACCAGTGTGATGCCCGCTCCGAGGCCGGACAGGAGCATGACGGGCAGGTTCCACTTGCGGTAGAGGAAGGCGAGAAACACGATTTCGGCGCCGGCTCCCTGCAGGAGGCCGGAGATGATGGCGGTTGAACCGAAGTTGGAGCCCAGCACGGCTTCGACGGCAGCGGCCAGTGTTTCGGCGATGAGGGCGGCGCCGGGTTTGCGGACGATGATTCCGGCAAGTGGCCCTGCGAGAACCCAGATGCCGCCGAACAGGCCGACCAGCGGTGGGAATGCGACGGTCCAGAGTTCGAAAACGCCCCAGATGGCGGCGACTCCCCAGAAGATGACGCCAACGGCCACTGCGATGACGACGGTGACGATGATGTCAACGGTCCGCCAGCGCAGGCTGGTTTTTGTCTGCGGGCTCTGTGGGTTTTTCGCCTGTGATGACGAGGTGGTGTTCGGGTTGCTTGGGTTGGTGTGGTGTCCGGGCTGGACACGGTTGTCCTGTGTCATGAGTCCTCCTCAAGGCAAGGAGGGGTCAAGAGTGTGCTCGACTTCCTTCGCCGGTGCTAACCGGGCAGGTTCGAGGGTCTGCGGCATCGCACTCTCAGCGCCCTTGTTCGGATCTCTACGTTTGATCCGAGGCGCTCCCCTGTCGTACGGCCGATACCTTAGCAAGGACAGTGCGCTGGCGCACGGGATTGGGTGGTCTGGCGGGTTCTGGGTGGACCGTTGAGGTGTCGGACGGCAAGCGGGTGAGTCACGTTCCGACGCACAGCTGCAAATAGAACTGGTCTACGATAAAATTTCCTGGGCGCAGACTGACACGAAAAGTGTTAAGCTGCTGCAGCAGAAGCAAAAGGGCGGAGGACGCATGGAACACGAGAGCAAGATATTCCGCCTTGGAGAACTGTTCTCCGGCCCAGGCGGTATCGCCAAGGGCGCTCAGCTCGCATCCGCAGGCGGTTATTCAATCGAACACCAGTGGGCAAATGACATTGACCCAGATACCTGCCGGACTTACGCACACAACATCGTCGGAGACGACGAATCTCCCTCAGTCATCTGCGGCGACGTCAAAACCCTCGATTTCGAGATTCTGCACGAACTCGGCGACATTGACGCATTCGCCTTCGGCTTCCCCTGCAACGACTTCTCAGTAGTCGGCGAACGACTCGGGTTCGAAGGCCAATACGGTCCTCTTTACTCGTACGGCGTCAAGGTGCTCCGTCACTTTCGTCCGAAATGGTTCATCGCCGAAAACGTAGGCGGCCTGTCAAGCAATGCGGGCGGCAAGGCATTCCAGCAGATCCTGTCAGACCTGAGCAGCGAGGGATACCGACTGGTCCCCCATCTCTACAAATTCGAGCAGTACGGCATACCGCAGTCCCGTCACCGCATCATCATCGTCGGCATCCATAAAGACATCGATGTCGAGTTCAAGGTTCCAAGCCCAGAACCGTACTCAGACATCGACGTATCAGTTCGCACAGCACTGACGAACCCTCCGATCCCAGCTGACGCGACAGGACAGGAAAGAACTCGACAGTCTCCAAAGGTTGTTGAACGACTGAACCGCATCAAAGCTGGTGAGAACGCTTTCACGGCCAATTTGCCGGAACACCTCCAGATCAAAACGGCAACGAAGATCTCGCAGATCTACAAGCGTCTCCACCCCGATAGGCCTTCTTACACCGTGACCGGCTCGGGGGGCGGCGGCACACACGTTTACCACTGGGAAGAGCCTCGTGCACTTACCAACCGTGAGCGCGCACGTCTGCAGACCTTCCCCGATGAGTTTGACTTCATCGGGTCGAAGGAATCGGTCCGAAAGCAGATCGGCATGGCGGTGCCGGTTGAGGGTGCGCGCATCATCTTCGAAGCGATCCTGAAATCCTTCGCCGGAATCCCCTACCCAAGCATCGAGAGCTCAATGCCTGTCGTTGAAGCCAAATCAGACCCCCAACATCCAGGTGTCGGAGGTCACACAGACGTATAAGCTCTCATATGTGAGAAATACGTGGTGGATTACTAGGCCGAAACGCTCTCTCGCTCCGGTACAGGGCGCCCTGATTGCTCTCGCCGGCGCTGCGGAAGGCATTCCTTGGACCAACAAAAACAAGGCCGAGATCGAACAGAAGTACGAAAGGCGACTTGAGCTTCAGTCCTTGAAGCGCGAAGGGGAACGCCGTGACCAAGGCGGAAGCGGAGCCCGCACCTACCGAGCATGGCTGAAGTCCCTCGGTCTTATCTTCATGGACGACGAAAAGCGACTTCAGCTTACTTCAGCTGGCGAAGCGATTGTCCACGGTGAGCGCATATTCGAACAGCTCACCCGGCAGGTGTACTAC
This sequence comes from Brevibacterium sp. HMSC24B04, assembly GCF_001806835.1. NCBI lineage: Bacteria > Bacillati > Actinomycetota > Actinomycetes > Micrococcales > Brevibacteriaceae > Brevibacterium > Brevibacterium sp. HMSC24B04. The sequence goes on from NZ_KV786105.1 coordinate 7,071, forward strand.
TACCAGTACCCGTCGGCATTCAGCTACAGCGGTGCTTCCGCCGTAGACCCGCGATTTCGATTAAGACCATTCGTTCTCATCCTCCAACTCCTACTAGATGAGCGCCTGAACGGCTTCCTTCGGCAGAACGATGACGTCGCAAAGATAGCCCTCTGCTATGGCACATCGAATACCAGCAAGACGGTTGACGATCTCGTCGACCGCATTATTGAGCACCGGGAACACGGAGACTCGTCACTCGAGGCTGATTACCTCAAAAATTTCGCGTCCACGAGAAGTGAAGAGAACAGCCTCGAGACGCTTTTCAAGAACCTGAAAGACATTGCCAACACCATGAGCAACTGGCTGCGCTATACCCAGCTGGTAGAAGTTCATCGAAACGACACCGGAGACGTTCTCTGGGAGATTGCGGTAGGAGCAAGGGCCGAAGCCGAACGCTTTGTCAACAAACTAGCGGATGCTCCGCTGATCAAAGACCCAGATAACGAAGTGGTCTTCCAGCGCCGATACGGTCTGAAGCCAGGGCAGCGAAAAGATACTCGCAACCTGATGAACACCAAGACTGTCACGCCGAAGATGATCCAGGAACAAGAAATCACTACGGCATTCATTTCACTCAGCAGCGAACGCATTATCTCGGAGATCACGGACGACGTTGTAGCCGAAATCAGTGACGCTACCGGCATCGACAGATCCACTGTCAGCTCAGTACTGCAAATGAAGTTCCCCCGAGGCGCCTCCGAAGCATTCCTATCCAATTACCTGGAGCTCAGCGCCCGTTCGAGGGAAAAGGCCACGGAGTTTGAAGTTGCGACTGCAGAGATCTTTCGAAAGATCTTCGGGTTCAAAGCCGAACACACCGGTAACCACGGGCTGCGCCCAGACGTTGTTTTGTCATCGACTGAAGCACATTACGGTGCGATCATCGACAACAAGGCCTATAAAAAGGGCTATTCACTTGGGGTGAGCCAGCAGGGCCGGATGCGGGATTACATCGAAGACTTTCCGCGGTATCGCCTCTCGGAAGACGAAGAACGACCAGCTTTCTTCGTCTATGTGATCCACGAGGGGTCGACGAATCTGACATCTCAGATTCAGGCACTGTCTGAGAAGACCGGGGTGCACGGCTCTGCGATCACTGCTCGCGACATCCTGCTCATGGTCCGCCGCCATCAAGAAAAGCCGTTCACTCACGAAGAGATTCGCAGCCTTTTTTCACAGAACCAAATCGTGGACCTTCTGGATGACGGATACGAAGGTCTTGGCGACCGAGTCCTCGGCGCCTGACGAAATGCACTGCGAGAAACTGGAAGTGACATGACTTCGGCAGCCCATCTCCTGATGAAGGGATCGTCTGATCGCTGATTCAAACTCCTGGGCCTCAGACTTCCATGCCCGCAGGACCATGCAGGCGAACAGGCGACGGGACACCAAACCTGAGCTCGCCATCCGCCGCATTCTGCATGCACGCGGTTTGAGGTACAGGACGGATATTCGGCCTGATCGATCCATTCGTCGTCACGCCGACATCGTCTTCACGAAGGCGAAGATCGCTGTCTTCGTCGATGGTTGCTTTTGGCACGGCTGTCCCGAACACTTCATACCGCCGAAAGCCAACGCCGACTACTGGGCTCAGAAAATCGAAGGCAACCAGAAGCGGGACGCCAACACCAATGACGTACTCAAGGCTGCCGGCTGGACAGTCCTGCGCTTCTGGGAACACGATGACCCAACCTCATCGGCCGATCGCATCGAACAATGCTGGAAAGCCAAGCGCCAGCAGGCTTAGACCGCCGACAGGATCTGCTCGCCCAGCACGAACACCGCCATGGCCAGCACAAACACTCCGAAGCCCTTCTTGAGCTTCTTTTCGGGCACTTTGCCGATAAACGACGCCCCGATCATCGAACCCACAATCGACAGTCCCGTGAACACCAGCGTGAAAACCCACGGGATCTCCGTCTGCCCCAAGTGACCCAGCAGACCAGCCGCTGACTGCAGCGCAATGATGTACACACTCGTGGCCACCGCAAAGTTCATACCCAAACCGCCCACCAGGGCGAGCGCCGGCACAATGAGGAACCCTCCCCCAGCACCGACCAGACCGGCAATCACACCGATCATCGTGCCCAGCACAACCACCAACCACACCTTGGGGCGGCGTTCAACAGTGTCACCTCGGCGGCGGCGAATCATGCCGATACCAGCAGCGAACATCACGGTTCCGAAGATCAGCATGAGCACAGTCCCCGGCAGATACCCCGACAGCTTCCCGCCGAAAAACGAACCTGCCATCGAACCGAGCGCAAAAACCGTCCCGATCTTCCACTGCACCCGATTGCTGAACGCATGCCGCACCGCGCTGATCAGCGACGTTGTCCCCACAATGAACAACGACATCGCAATCGCCTGCTCCGTTGGGAAACCCGCCGCATAGGTCAGGATCGGCAGCGTGAGAATCCCACCCCCACCACCGAACAGCCCAATCGTCACCCCGACAAGCAAAGCCAGGATCAAAGCGACAACGATCGGCGCAGTCACAGTCATATCCGCTGCATTCCACTTCCCAACGACACCGGCAGGTCCCTCCCAGCCTACGACCCTCACGAGGTGGAGGTTCAGGAACCGGGCAGCGGCACCTCGTTATTCATCTGGCCGGCACCGGCCGGCCACTCAGTGAGCTTCCCGATGCGTGCGCGCAACCCAGATGCCGCACAGGCCCGAAATGAGGCAGCCGGCAACCAAGTAGATCGCAACACCCAGCCACGAACCGTTGCCGATTGCCACCAGCCACGTGGCGATAAAAGGCGTGAACCCACCGGCAATCGCAGCGGCCACCTGGTAGGCGGTTCCAGCGCCCGAATACCGGAACTCAGCCGGGAACATCGAAGCGAAAAGCGGCTGCTGAACAGCCACAACAGCATCGTGGGCAATGTTCACCAAAATGATCGCGCAGATGACAATGCCGATGAACGCACCCTTATCCAGGGCGAAGAAGAACGGGAACGCAAAAACCACACCGACAACCACACCGAACAGGTACACGCGCATACGGCCGAACCTGTCGGCGAGGTAGGCAAACAGCGGGATCGTCAGAATGCCCAAACCGCCCACAAACAGATTGACGTTGAGCATGGTCTGGCGCTCAAAGCCCAGGTTGTCGACCGCGAAGGCGAGCGCAAAAGTCGTCACAACGTACATCGAGAACAGCTCGATGAACCGCAGACCGATGATCTGCACCAGCTGGGCCGGATAGCGGCGGACCGCCTCGAACAGCGGCAGACGCTTAGGTTCGTCCTCTTGCTGGAGGCGCTTTTCGACCTGTCTGAATTCTTGGGATTCGGCTACTCCTGCGCGGACCCACAGACCCAAAGCCACCAGCAGGGCGCTGAAGATAAACGGGATGCGCCAGCCCCAAGCCGTGAACGCCTCGTCAGACAGGACGCTGTTGAGAAGCGACACCGCCGCGGTCGACAGGAGCAGACCCACCGAATAGCCAATCTGCACACCGGAAGAAAACAGGGCGCGCAGACCACGCGGAGCGTTCTCAACGGCAAGCATTGCCGCACCACCCCACTCACCGCCGACGGCCAGACCCTGCACACAGCGCAGAACCACCAAAAGCAGCGGAGCCACCCAGCCGATCTGCGCATATGTGGGCAGCAGACCGATGAGGGCGGTGGCAACGCCCATGATGGTCATCGTCCACACGAGCATCCGCTTACGGCCGATGCGGTCACCGAAGTGGCCGAAGATGATGCCGCCCAACGGCCTGAACAGGAAGCCCACACCCAGGGTTGCGAAAGCCGCCAGACGCGATGCGACGGGGCTCGACTCCGGGAAGAACACCTGCCCAAGCACAGTTGCTGCCACCAGGCCGTAGAGCAGAAAGTCGTACCATTCGACGACCGCACCGACGAATGAACCCAGTGCGGCTCTGCGACTCTGCGCTGCAGACGGAGTGCTCATAGCTGTCCTTCCCTATTCTGTGAACCGGTTCATTGTGGCAGAAGTCACTAGGTCGGCTGCGACGGTGTCCGCGTAGTGGGCTTATGGCCGACAGTGCAGACAGGAAGGCGGTGGTCGCGGCCCCTCCGTACGCCCAGACTCAGGCAGTGGCGGGCTTTGCTGGGATGGCTACGGCCCTTCCAGACGCCCAGACTCACGCGGTAATGCAAACTCACGCGGTAATGCGCCGCTTTAAAGCGCAAATCTGCAATAAACCGCAAATCCAAGCTGCGACGGTGCCCGACTGGTAGGCGTATCGCCGACAGTGCAGACGGGAAGATGGT
>NZ_KV786106.1:0-1614 GCF_001806835.1 Brevibacterium sp. HMSC24B04
CGAGGCGGAGCCTCCTTCACCTCTCACCTGCAGCTGCTCACGTCGTGGTTGTTCCCTACGGTATCCACCTTGTGGACACCAGGCGTGAATACCCCACTTTGTCATAGACTCATCACAGTTTGTACGTAAATAGGAAGAGACAACCGAATTGCATAAACACCTAGCCACAATGAAGTGGACCGCATTAGTAGCCGCTCTGGCGCTGCTGCTTGGCATCGGCACCACCCCGGCTCAAGCTGCTGCGACATCACCGCCGCTCCCATCTGTCCAGGTGCCGGCAGTCGACATCGACTCCCTGCCTGATGTCGAGCTCATAGTGCCGGGAATCGAGACAGAGGATGGCATCACCGCACCAGTCGATGCGGATTTGCCCATCACCGCACCGACTGCCGATGGTAAAGAAGTCTCGGTAGGTCTGCCGGTCACCGACGCTGCGGCATCCGTAACTCAAGGCGGATCAGCCCTGTACGCAGCTGAGGGGTCGCCTGTTGAAGTCACCGTTCAAGCCCTAGACACGTCCAACAATTCTGAAGTTGCCGCGTCGGTCCGTACGACGCTGACGATCTTGGACGCGACCTCACCGACTTCGTTCACATTCCCCATAGATCTTCCCGCCGGAACAGCACTTTAGCGTCAAGAAGACGGAACGGTTGTAGCGGTCTCTTCCAATGGCCAAGCTATAGGTTCATTCGCTGCACCATGGGCCGTTGATGCCACAGGCAAAGAAATCCCGACACGTTACGAAGTGCGCAATGGTTCCCTGATTCAGCACGTCGACCACACAGCTGCCGCATACCCAGTCGTAGCAGACCCGGTATGGCTCGTTCCTGTAGCAGTTGTCGGCACTCGCGTCATCCTGCAGATCACTGTCCGTGCGATCTCCAAACAAGCGGCAAAGAAAGCAGCAAGTAAGGCAGCGCAGAAGACTGCTCAAGCAAAGGGTAAGAGAACTGCGTCCAAGAATCCGAAAGCTTTAAAATACAGGTCTCACACTCAGAAGAATCTCCGCCACAACCTCGTTGTCAAGACTGGGAAAAATCCTGGCAAACGCTGCCAAGCTCATCACACGATGCCAGTGAAGTTTGAAAGCAAGTTCAAAAGGGCGGGACTCAACATCCATGATCCGAAATACGCGCGGTGGTGGATTTCCAAAAAAGGTGTCAAGAACAATCACCAGTCTCTAGCGCACGAATATAACAAACGCTGGGAAGCCTTCTTTAAGCGAAATCCATCGGCGTCGAAAAGTCAGATACTCGAATACCCCAAGAAGATCGATAACTCATATAGGAAGAGGAACGTGTTCCGATGCTAGGTGAACCAACAGCGAAGCAGCCATGGGTCCAGATCTTCGGAAAATCAGCGCGGGCCGATCTGTGGGTCGATATGGAGTGGGAGGGCAAAGCTGACCTGGGCCCCTACCTCACTGACGACGGTGAAGACATCTACGACGTCATCGCTGCCGGCAGAGCAGAAGAGCTTCCCTTTAGAGTCTGGGCGGTGAGAGATGAAAACTCTCGAGGGAAGCGTCACGGTGACATCCTGTGGGGCATCGTTCCGCTGGTATCCAACCGCTTTGCTCAAGCGCTGTCCGACCTGGGAGTCGAAGGATTCGGT
>NZ_KV786107.1:0-6642 GCF_001806835.1 Brevibacterium sp. HMSC24B04
CAAACACGCTATTGAGTTGACAAAGAACAGACACACAAAAAATCCACACCCACAACCGTGAGCACTTCATCAAAGGTGAAAGTTCACAGCCCTAACGGGCCATGCGAATCAGATTGATTCTGCTGCGTGGACTTCGGTTCCAGTGGAAGCGGGGCCGCACCATTTGGAAGATCTGATCTTCGGCCTGGGGCCCGCTCGCTTCGGTGTTTTCCGTCCGAGCAACGAGGACTACTCTACACACAGTTCAGAGCAGGATGCAACTCCGCGGCGAAAATATTTTTCTACGGCCTAAATTCCGCGAGTTCTCGCGGAACAAGCGGACTCGCACCGAGGTGCAATACGGCTTATTCGCCGATCTTCCACGTGTGGACTGGCTCACCTTTTGCCTGATTCTCCATGTACTGCTCAAGCATGAGGGCCAAAGCCTTCTGACGTTCTGGGCTGCCCGGGGCCGTTTTCTTCGGCTTGATGCTGCTCAGCGTGCGCAGCTGCCACAGCGCACCGTTCTGCCGACCAACAGCCCGGCCGTCGATGATGCCCATGTAGCGGTCGATCAGATCTTCCTTCACGCCGAGCTTTTCGAGACCGCGGCGGGCCTGCGGCACCAGGTAGTCGTGGACGAGCTTTGCCACGTCAATCGCACCGAGAGTCGGCCATTCCTGCCGGGCGTAGAGCCCAGAGCGCGCAGCCGTCATGAAGTTCTTCTCTGCCGTCTTAAAGGGAAGGCGCGACCACACGGGTCGGGTCTGTTCTCCCAAGAACTTGACCAGGCCGTAGTACAACGCGGCATCCGCAACCATGTCGACCACGGTCGGGCCGGCCGGCAGAAGGCGGTTCTCCACGCGCACGTGCGCCAAACCGTCAGAACTTGGTGCGTAGATGGGCCTGTTCCAGCGCCACACCGTTCCGTTGTGCAGATTGAGGTAGTGCAGGGCGGGAGCTTCGCCGCGCATAATCGGCGAACCCGATTCTTCGCGCGACTCCGGCAGAAGAACCGGGAAGTAGCGGACGTTTTCTTCGAACAGGTCGAAGATGCTGGTGATCCAGCGTTCGCCGAACCACACGCGCGGCCGCACGCCCTGGGCGATGAGTTCCGGCGGACGGGTTTCAATTGCCTGGGCGAACACAGGGATGCGGCTTTCGTGCCACACCTTGCGGCCCAAGAACAGCGGTGAGTTCGCACTCAGTGCCGCCTGCACACCGGCAATCGCCTGCGAAGCGTTCCACGCTTCGGCGAAGCGCTCCGGAGAAACCTGCAGGTGAAGCTGCATTGACGTACACGAAGACTCCGGGGCAATGTCTTCGAAATCGTGGTTGAGCACTTCGCGGTCGGCAAGGTCGATCGTGACCAGTTCGCCGCGGCTGTCCATGACAGCGTTGCTCAGTGCTTTATAGCGATTCTCCGGAGTGATCCACTCCGGGCTTTCCAGGAACTGCTCGGTGAGCGTCGGCAAAGTGCCTATCATCGCGACCGAAGAGTCGTGCTGTACGGCAGCATCGGCCGCGCGGTCGAGGCGTTCACGCAGACCGTCCTCAAGTTCCCGCAGACCATCGCCCTCAACTGAGAGAACCGGATGGTTCATTTCGAAGTTGAACGATCCGATCTCACTTTGGAAATCAGCATCGTCAAGGGTCTTGAGAACATCGAGGTTTACAGGAGCCGGCGCCATCTGCTCATCCACCAGGTTGAGCTCAAGCTCCATGCCTATAGTGCCGCGGCTGACGAACTCCGCCTGCTGCAGATAGGCGTCAAAGGTCTCCAGGTCGTCGTTGAGCTCGCGACGGTAGTCAGTTCGCTCACGCGGGGTGTAGCGCTCCCGTGATACTGCGTCTCCCATAGATCAAGCCAACCACAAACCCGGGCATTCAACCAGCCCGAACCGGGCTCCACCTCGTGCGATCAGCCTGACAATCGGGCTCGCAGTCAGCTCTGCGGGACCGGCGGACCCAAGAACAGCAGGAAGGCGAACAGAGCCGAAACCAGCACAATGCCGACAACAACAGCCAGCACCGGGTTCTTCAGAGCCCACAGGCACAGCCGCTCAAACGGATTGGCCGGCTGCCGCTGCTCACCCAGGCTCCAGCTTTCGGGCAGCAGACCCTTGCGGCGCGCCCAGATCTCAAACGGGATGGTGGCGTAGGGAATGACGGCCGAACCGAGCCCCAGCAGACCGCGAGCCTTGCCCCAACGCTCCGAAGTCGCCACGAGAACCGTGACAACGCAGTAGGCGAGGAACACAAAACCGTGGACACCTCCGCCGATCCGCACGCCCAGTTCAGTGGTCTGGGTGCCGTACTTGAGCACCATGCCGATGATCAGCATGGTCCACGTGATCGCCTCGGCAATGGCGAGAATCGAAAACAGCCTCTTGGGTGACATTGACCTTTTCCTTGTGTGCAGTGCTCGTACGCCCTGGCCAGAACAGAAGCCGGACCGGGCGATGATACTTCCAGTTTTCCAGGCCACCCTGAGTGCGGACATCAGCCGAAAGTATGAAACTGTCCGGGCACCCGCAATCGGCGGAACCTCAGAACCGCCGGCACTCGCGAGGTTAAGCCGCGCTAAGAAAAACTGCGGGACAGCGCTCTCCTACGATTGCCGGTGTGGAACAGAATTCTCCTGCGACTCCCGCGACTGACGACCCACACCTCATCAGGCAGTGGCGCCGCTACCTGGCGAACGAACTCGTTGAGGAGCGGGTCTACCGCAGCCTCGCCATGAAGAAGACCGGCGATGAGCGCCGGATCCTCTTGGCGATCGCCAACGCCGAACGTCGTCACCAGCAGCACTGGCGCACACTTTTGGGCCATCACGCTGACAAACCGGGCCGACCCGACCTCGGCGTGGTCATTCTGGCCATGTTTGCGCGCATGTTCGGTTCGATCTTCGTGCTGGCGCTGGCCCAGCAGGCTGAAAGCAGCTCCCCGTACATCGTCGATGAGTACGCGACCGAGCAGATGGCCGCCGACGAACGCGTCCACGCTGAAGTTGTGCGCGCACTGGCCACCAAGAGCCGGTCTGACATGTCCGGCAATTTCCGCGCCGCGGTCTTCGGCGCCAACGACGGCCTGGTGTCCAACCTGGCACTCGTCATGGGCGTCGGCGCTGCCGGTCTGACCAGCGGTCAGGTCCTGCTCACCGGAATTTCGGGACTCCTGGCCGGCGCTCTGTCGATGGGCGCTGGCGAATACATTTCGGTGCGCTCCCAGCACGAGCTGATTGACGCCTCGAACCCGGAGCCGGACGCCGACACGATCCTTCAGGACCTCGACATCAACGCCAATGAGCTCGCCCTGGTCTTCCAGGCTCGCGGCATGGACGAGGACGAGGCGAAGCTCGCCGCCCGCACCGCCATCGGCAGGGCGCGCACTCCCCGAGGCGCCACTTTCCTTCCGAGCTCGATTGCGCAGGTCAAGTATGAAGGAACCGGGTCGGGGCTCGGAGCTGCCGTGAGCTCCTTCCTGTTCTTCAGCGCTGGCGCTGTCATCCCAATCATTCCCTACTTCTTCGGGCTTGACGGCACCCTGCCGCTGCTGATCGCGGCCGTGCTGGTGAGCACGGCCCTCCTGTTCACGGGAGGAGTCGTCGGCGTGCTCTCCGGCAAGGCGCCGATGCCGCGCGCACTGCGCCAGCTTGCAATCGGCCTGGGTGCCGCGGGAATCACCTACGCGCTGGGTCTGCTGTTCGGCTCTGTTGCAGGGTGATCTGCCGCCGGGTGAGCTTTCGGCGCTCTCGCACTGCTCGACTGCCTTCGGTTTCGGCATGTTTCGGCGCGTCGGGATAGCATCCCTGGCAGAAGCTCTAAGCCGCACTGTGAACTGTCTGTGACGTATCCTTGTGAGACAGAAGACACACAGCAGTCCACACTGATCTGAGGAGACATCATGGGCAAACTCGCTTGGAAAGTCATCGGCCTCGGCGGAGGCGCACTCGCCGCTGTTGCCGCACGTAAGGCAATCAGCCTGGCATGGGAGAAATCGCTTGGCCGTCCCGCTCCGAACGATCCCAATGACACCGACACGGACATGGCCGAAGTCATCGCCTGGACCATCGTTTCGGGTGTCGGCGTAGCGATCGCCCAGATCGTCGTTCAGCGCTATGCCGCTCAGGCAATCCGCAGCCAATTCGGCAACGAAGCTGTTGCGGAATCCAACTGAGCACCTTTTTCTGCCCATCTTTCTGATGGATTTTCAGGGCCCTTGCGAAAGGGCCCCCTGGAGGTAATACACACATGACAGCCCTGCAGATCGTCGCAGCAGTCATCGGCGTTGCTGCGACCATCGTCGGCTGGACAATGTTCTTGACCCGCATCGGCAAGTTCGTCCAGTTCTTCAAGCTCGGCGCGCCCACGCGCGCGGGTGAGCGCACAAACGACGCCGGCGCACGCACCGGCACCCTCGTCAAGGAGTTCCTGGGTCACACCCGGATGGCGCGTTTGCCCGTTGTGGCAATCGCCCACTGGTTCACCATGATCTCCTTCGGCGTGCTCACGCTGACGCTTGCTCAGGCAACTATGCAGCTGTTCAACCCGGCTGCGACCCTGCCGCTGATCGGCCACTTCGTGCCCTACGAATGGATCACAGAGCTGTTCGCGATGGCCGGCCTGATCGGCATCATCGTGCTGATCGCCATTCGCCAGGCCAAGAAGCCCAAGGGCGAAACACTCGATGAGCAGCGCAAGTCGCGTTTCTACGGCTCGAACTTCTGGCAGGCCTACTACGTTGAGTTCACCATTCTGGGCGTCTGCCTGTGCATTGCACTGCTGCGCGGCCTCGAATACGTGCTGCAGGGCCACGAAGGTCAGGCGAACCTCATCCTGCACTTCCCGCTGACCTTCTGGATCGGCGAAATCTTCTCCGGTCTGTCGATTCCGGTCGTGTCCGGCCTGATCGTCGCGATCGCACTGGCGAAGATCCTCATCTCCTACGCCTGGATGGTCACCGTCGCGCTCACCCCCACGATGGGTGTTGCCTGGCACCGCTTCCTCGCGTTCTTCAACATCTGGTTCAAGCGCCACGCAAACGGCCGCACCTCACTCGGCGCTCTCCAGCCGATGGTGTCCAAGGGCGAAGAGCTCGACTTCTCTGACCCCGACGCAATGGATGACTCCACCACGATGGGCGTCGGCAAGGTCGAAGACTTCACGTGGAAGGGTCTGCTGGACTTCTCCACCTGTACCGAGTGCGGTCGTTGCCAGAGCCAGTGTCCGGCCTGGAACACGGAAAAGCCGCTGAGCCCCAAGCTCATGATGATCAACCTGCGCAACCACTCGGCCGCTAAGGCGCCGTGGCTGGAAGCCGCACAGAAGGCACAGGCCGAAGCTCAGCCGCCGGCACCCCTTGCCGAGGATGCCGACAAGAAGGCCAAGCGCGCGTGGCAGAAGGAAATGGACGCCTACGAGGGCATTTCCGACCCACACGAAAACCTCGACCTGCTGGGCACCCTGTCCGAGGCTGCTCAGGCTGAGGCAGTCCGCCCGCTCGTCGGCGCGCAAGACGTCGAAGAACTCGCAGAGCTCGGCGTCATCGACCCCGACGCCCTGTGGTCGTGCACCACGTGCGGTGCCTGCGTTGAGCAGTGCCCCGTGGACATCGAGCACGTCGACCACTTCGTTGACATGCGCCGCTACCAGGTGCTCATCGAATCGGCGTTCCCCACCGAGCTCGGCGGTCTGTTCAAGAACCTCGAAAACAAGCAGAACCCGTGGGGCATGTCCCAACGCAAGCGCCTCGAGTGGGCCAAGGACCTCGACTTCGAAGTCAAGCAGGTCGGTGCCGACATCGAGGACCTCGGCGAAGTCGAATACCTCTTCTGGGTCGGCTGCGCCGGTGCGTTCGAAGACCGCGCCAAGAAGACCACGCAGGCAACTGCGGAGCTTCTCAACATGGCCGGTGTCGACTTCGCCGTCCTGGGCGATGGCGAATCGTGCACGGGTGACCCTGCTCGCCGCGCGGGCAACGAGTTCCTCTACCAGATGCTGGCCCAGGCCAATGTCGAGGTGCTCAACGAAATGAAGGCGCGCAAGATCGTCGTGACCTGTGCGCACTGCTTCAACACGATCGCGAATGAATACCCACAGCTGGACGGCAAGTTCGAAGTCGTCCACCACACCCAACTGCTCAACAAACTCGTCCGCGAACGCAAGCTCACCCCGGTCGCTCCGGCCGAAGGTGAACAGGTGCAGACCCCGGTCACGTACCACGACCCCTGCTACCTGGGCCGCCACAACCAGATCTACGAACCGCCGCGTGAGCTCATCGGCTCGCTGCCCGGCGTGGAGTACCGCGAAATGGAGCGCTCGAAGGAAACGAGCTTCTGCTGTGGTGCCGGTGGTGCGCGCATGTGGATGGAAGAGACCATCGGTTCGCGCATCAACGTCAACCGCACGAAGGAAGCCGTCGCCACCGGCGCCGAACAGATTGCGGTCGGCTGCCCGTTCTGCCGCGTCATGCTGTCTGACGGTCTGACCGCCGAACAGTCTGAGGGCAACGCATCCGAGGGCATCGAGGTTCTCGATGTTGCGCAGATGCTGCTGGCCGGCGTGAAGCGCGGTCAGGGCGGAGCGGAATCCGCACCGGAACCCGCCGAGGTCTGATCGACTGACTGATGTCTGAAGGGGGCGCCGCCGATTTTCGGCGGCG